>CAMFES010000055.1 GCA_945949525.1 uncultured Veillonellaceae bacterium | reverse complement strand
AAGGAAGCCCGCAAGAAGCAGAAGGTCATCTCTGTAAAAGAGGTGAAGCTGCGTCCAAACATTGAACAGCATGATTTTGACGTCAAGCTGAAGAATGCAGTTCGTTTCCTGGAAGAAGGAAACAAGGTCAAGGTGACGATCATGTTCCGTGGCCGTGAGCTGTCACACCCTGAGCTGGGCCGTGAGATTCTCGGCCGGGTTGCAGAGCAGTTGAAGGATTCAGTATCTATTGAAAGAGATGCTAAGCTTGAAGGTAAAAATATGATTATGATTCTGGCCCCAAAGGCCGCATCTAAAGGAGGAAAACAGTAATGCAGAAGATGAAGACTCGCAGAGCTGCTGCAAAGCGCTTTACTTTAACAGGTAGTGGCGAAATTAGAAGAAATAAGGCTTATAAGAGCCATATCCTGGAGAAGAAGTCTCCGAAGCGCAAGCGCAACCTGCGCAAGGCTGCTCTGGTAGTTGCTGCTGACAAGAAGCGCGCTATGAAGTGCCTGCCATACGCATAAGGATTGATTGATTACTTTATTTTTAGGAGGATAAGAACATGCCAAGAGTAAGAACTGGTGTGACTGCACATAGACGTCATAAGAAGATTTTGAAGTTAGCGAAGGGCTACAAGGGTGCCAAGAGCAAGCAGTTTAAGAAGGCTAATGAGACCGTTATGAAGGCTCTCTACTACGCACGCCGTGACCGTCGTGCCAAGAAGGGCGTATTCCGTCGCCTCTGGATTGCCCGTATCAACGCTGCAGCTCGTGCAAATGGCATTTCCTACAGCCGCCTGATTGCAGGCCTGACCAAGGCTGGCGTCGAGGTAAACCGCAAGATGCTGGCTGATCTGGCAGTTAATGATGCAAATGCATTTGCACAGATGGTAGCCGTTGCCAAGGAGAACCAGTAATACACAGCATTGCAGGCTGTTATGACGACAAAAGAGCTGCTTAGGCAGCTCTTTTTTGCTAATGCAAAGAAAAATTTGCAAGTGCAATGGATTTGGCGTGCAGCAATGCATGCTGACACAATATAATAGAGGTGCTTTTGATGCAGAAATTATCAAAGATGGAGCTGCTGTCCGTAGGCTTTATGGTGTTTTCCATTTTTTTTGGCGCAGGCAATCTGATTTTTCCACCATACCTGGCTCAGAATGCAGGCACCAGCTTTCCTATAGCCATGGCTGGCTTTCTGGCCACGGGCATCGGCCTGCCGCTTTTGGGGCTGATTGCTACGGCCAAGCATGGCGGACGCTATACGCAGCTCATAGACGAGAGGGTACATCCCGTGTTCCGGGCAGTTTCCTTCGGACTGCTGTATCTGACTATAGGGCCGTTGTTTGCTGTGCCCAGGACGGGGGCGGTGTCCTTTGAGATTGGCATAAAGCCGTTTCTGGCGGTGGACGCGGTAAATGCAGGAGAGCTTATATATACAGCGGTGTTCTTTCTGGTCACCTACTGGCTGGCGGCCAATCCCAGCATGATTGTGGACCGTGTGGGCAAGGTGCTTAGCCCGCTGCTGCTCTTTTTCCTGTGCCTGCTCTTTGCACGCACGTATTATGAGCCTATTGGCCGGATTCTGGCTCCTATAGAGGAGTACGCTGCTTCTCCCTTTGCCTCCGGCTTTATCAATGGCTATCTGACCATGGACATGCTGGCGGCCCTGCCCTTTGCCACGCTGGCCATCACCGCCATCAGGCAGAAGGGGCTGACGGAGAATTCCGCCATTTGCCGGGCCTGTATCAAGGCCTGCGTGGTGGCGGTAGTCCTGATGGGCATAGTCTATGTGTCCCTGGCCTATCTGGGGGCAACCTGCCCGTCGGTGCTGGGATATTCGGCCAACGGCGGCGTTATCCTGTCCTCTGCCACCTATGTGTTTTTTGGTGACACGGGCAAGATTGTGCTGGCCTTTATTATCGGCTTTGCCTGCCTGACTACCAGCATTGGTGTCAGCTCTGCCTTTGCCAGCTATTATCAGTATGTGTTCGACGGCAGGGTCAGCTACAAGGCGCTGCTGAAAATTGCCGTGTTTTTCAGCTTTCTGGCCTCCAATGTGGGGCTGACGGAGCTTATCCGCATATCGGTGCCGTTCCTGGTGGCCCTGTATCCGATTTTTATCGTGCTGGTGCTGGTTTCCCTGTTTGATAGCCAGCTGGGTTCCTGCAGGGAGGTGTACCGCTGGAGCATCGGCCTGACCCTGCCATTCAGTATTCTGGACGGACTGCAGGCGGCTGACGTTCAGATGAAGGGACTGCAGGAGCTTCTGTCCATGTACCTGCCGCTGTACTCCGTCAGCCTTGGCTGGCTGGTACCGGCTCTTCTGGGAGTGCTGATAGGCGTTCTTGTTGCAAGAAAATCAGGTGGAAAAGGCGGGCCGCAGGCTGCCTGAACGTAAAGATTATGAGGCGCTAAAACTTTTTTAAGGTTTTGGCGCCTTTTTTCACGCTCAAAAGAAGGATTTTCGCTGTTTTTGTTGAATTATATATGAAAAGACAAGGAGAAATGGAGAAAGCAGGGAATGGTAGTCCATTTTGAAAGGCAGTGATTTTTATGAACAAGATTATTACTATCAGCCGTGAATTTGGCAGCGGTGGCCGTGAGTTTGGCTGCAGGCTGGCGGAGAATCTGGGCATCAAGTATTATGACAAGGAGATTATCAGCAAGATTGCCGCCAAGGCGGATTTATCCGAGGGGTATGTCAAGGAAGTGGTGGAGAAGCGTCCTATGCCGCTGTTTCCTATGACCATAGGTGCTACCTTTGCCGCGGTGGGGGTATACTATCCGCTGATGGTGGAGGAGTCCGTGTATACTGCCCAGACGGAGGTGCTGCAGGAGCTGGCGGAGCAGTCTGACTGCGTGATTGTGGGACGGTGCGCTGATTATATTTTGCGCTCCTACAATCCATTCAAAATTTTTGTCTATGCCGACATGCCGTCCCGCATCAAGCGCTGCATGGAGCGCAGCACGCCGGAGGAAAAGCTGACGGAGAAGGAAATGAAAAAGAAGATTAATAATGTTGATGAGAGCCGTGCCAAATATTATGATTTTTATACCGGCCAGAAATGGGGCGCACGCCAGAATTATAATGTCTGCATCAACACCACCGGCATGGACATAAAGAAGCTGGCCGAGGCCTACAGCAACATGCTGAGGTAGGGGCAGACGGCTGTGGGGAGCGAGCTGACGGGCCTGTTTCGCATGATGCTGTGTAATGCTGTGTGATATTGGCTTAGTTTGGTTTAGCTAGTTTAGTTTGGTTTGGTTAGTTTGGTTAGTTTGGTTGATGAGAGGAGCGCGTATTGAAAAAGCTGGAGCGTATAGAGAGCAATGCTAATGCAAAGATAAAGCTGGTGTCGAAGCTGCATGCCCACAAATACCGCAGGGAGGAAAGCCTTTTTGTGGCGGAGGGAGTGCGCCTGGCTGAAATGGCCCTGCAGGCAGAGTGGCCGCTGAGGTTCGCCTTTGTCAGCGACAGCGCCATTGACAACCCGCGGGTGGTGCGTATTGTAGAGCAGCTGCAGGAGAAGGACTGTCCCGTATATCAGATGGAGCGGGAGCTGTACAACAAGGCATCAGATACGGTAAATGGCCAGGGGGTGCTGCTGGTGATGGGGCAGAGGCTTTTTACCTGGCAGGAGGTGCTGAGCTGTCCGCGGGGGGATGCACCCCTGCTGGCGGTTCTGGATGGCATTCAGGATCCCGGCAACGCAGGGACGATTATCAGGACTGCGGATGCCCTGGGCTGTACCGGCGTGGTCTGTCTGGAGGGGACGGTGGATTTGTTCAGCGACAAGGTGGTTCGCTCTTCCATGGGGTCCATTTTTAACATTCCGTTTTTGGATAACGTGACGCGGGGGGCTTTCATAGATGCCTGCCACGACAACGAGCTGAACATGATTGCCACGGCTCTTGACAAGCTGGCATTGAAGCATTACCTGGCGGAATACAACAGCCCGACGGCCATTGTATTTGGCAATGAGGGGGGCGGCATCTCGCCGGAGATTATGGGAGCTGCTTCCAGCAAGGTATACATTCCCATGTCCGGCAAGGCAGAGTCCCTGAACGTGGCTTCGGCGGCAGCCATCGTGCTGTATGAAGCAAACAGGCAGAGGGCGATTTTGTAGGCACACGGCAAAAAAGGCTGAAGTGCGGCGGTATGCCGCTCTTCAGCCTTTTCTTATCCGTTACGTCCCGTTGCCTTGTCAGGTTATGGTGACGGACGGCCTATCAATGATGGAGGAAAGCACGACGATGGAATGGGTCTTGTTGACGCCCGGCTGTGCCTTGATACGGTTCAGAAGCTCTGCCAGAGTGCTTGTGTTGTTGGTCTGCACCTTCAGCGTATACTCGTAGTTGCCGGTGATGCGGTAACACTCCTTGATGTCCTTTTCGGTTTCCACAAAGTCAACGAATCTGTCTGCATGCTTCTGCATGTCGAAGCCAATCTGTACCAGCGCCATCAGCTGCTTGTCAACGAGAGAAGGGTTCAGCAGGGTGGTGAACTTCTGAATGACGCCGGAGGCCTCCAGGCGCTTAACCCGCTCACTGACAGCCGGCATGGACAGGGAAACGGCATTGCTAAGACTGGAAATTGTAGCGCGGCCATTTTCCTGCAGCAGCTTCAGGAGAGCCTTATCTATCTTATCTAATTTATACATAAAATCACCTCTTCTAATAATATTATAAAGGGTATACAGAAAAAAGTAAATAAAAAAACGGCTGCTGCGACAGTATTTTTGTTTCAGCAGGAGCAAGAATACCATCGTTGCAGCCGTAGGGCTTATGTCTTTAAAGCTTTACAATTTTTGTCAGGTTTCCTTCTTCAGCACGGTTACACGCAGGAAGAGGAACAGGAACAGCGCGGCAAAGACAAACCCGGCAGGATAGCTGATAGCGGTGGAAAGCTGCAAGCCCTCCTTGGCCTGAAGTATGTAGGTGGTGGTTACCACGGACATGAAGGTGGCAGGCACCACTGCTATCAGATAGGCCTTGCTGCCCTTGAATTTCCTGTACATGTAGACAGCACCGGTCCAGAGGACGATCATGGCGAGCGTCTGGTTTGTCCAGGCGAAATAACGCCAGATAATGGTAAAATCAATCTGGGACAGGAAGCCGCCGACGGCCAGGAGAGGCACGGCCAGATAAAGGCGCTTAATCTTGTTGCCCTGCTCGAGGCCTACCCAGTCAGCAAGGGTGAGGCGGGCGGAGCGGAAGGCGGTATCGCCGGAGGTAATCGGGCAGGCGATAACGCCCAGCATGGCCAGAATGGAGCCCACATAGCCCATGAAGCCAACGCAGATTTCGTACACGGCTTTGTTCTGGCCTACACCGGCCATGGCGGCAGCCAGACCGCCGGTGCTGTCGTAGAAGGTAACACCGGCTGCTGCCCATACAAGGGCAATCACACCCTCGGCAACCATAGCGCCGTAGAATACAGGACGGGCCATGCGCTCACTCTTCAGGCAGCGGGCCATGAGAGGCGACTGGGTGGAATGGAAGCCGGAAACAGCACCGCAGGCTACGGTGATGAACATCAGCGGCCAGATTGGCAGATCCTTTGGATGCAGGTTCTGCAGGGTCAGCTCCGGCATGGTGTGACCGCCTACGCCGGCAAACATGGCAAACATGATACCGAAGGCCATGATGAGCAGGCAGGCGCCAAACAGCGGGTAGAAGCGAGCTATCAGAGTGTCAATCGGCAGCAGGGTTGCCAAAAAGTAGTAGGCCAGCACAATCAGCAGCCACATGGTAGGGTCCATGCCTGTGAGCATGGCCAGCAGGTTGGCCGGGCCGGTCATGAACACGGTACCTACCAGCACCAGCAGCACCACGGAGAAAAGGCGCATGATGTGCAGCATCAGGCTGCCCAGGTATTTGCCTACCACCTCGGAAATGCTTCTGCCGTTTTCCCGGAGGGAAATCATGCCGGACATATAGTCGTGTACGCCACCGGCGAAAATAGTACCGAAGACAATCCACAGGTATACGCTGGGACCCCAGAGCGCACCGCCCAGTGCGCCAAAGATAGGGCCAAGACCGGCGATATTCAGAAGCTGAATCATAAACACCTTCCAGGTAGGAAGCGGGATGTAGTCAACGCCGTCGTTGATGCGGACGGCAGGTGTTGGCTCATCAGTAGGCTTGAAAATAGTGTCCACAATCTTGCTGTATACGACAAAGCCTATAACCAGCAGAGCAAGACACGCGAGAAAAGAATACATACGAGATACCCCCTTAAATAGCTTATAATCACAATATTCCCCTAAATGATTATAAATAATACTTATTACGACTATATACTAGCACTATGAACGGGAAAAGTCAAAAAATTCGTAAAAAAATAACGGTTAATTTTATAAAGTAATCAAAAAGTTAAATTTACTTAATATGTAGATTTTTTTCTGCTTTTCAGACAAAATATCCTGATTATGTGGTAGAATGTAATCAAATAATAATTCACTCAGGTGGTGACGGTGTATTATGAACAATGAAGTGATTCAGGGATTGCTTATTCCGTTTTTGGGAACCTCTCTTGGGGCGGCCATGGTATTTTTTCTGCGGGGACAGCTGAATGAAATGGTGCAAAGGAGCCTGACGGGCTTTGCCGCGGGAGTAATGACTGCCGCATCCGTCTGGAGTCTTTTGATACCGGCCATGGAGCAGTCGGAGGATATGGGGCAGCTGGCCTTTGTCCCGGCTGTGGCCGGACTGTGGGCAGGGATTTTGTTTCTGTTGCTGCTGGACCATATCATTCCGCATCTGCACATGAACAGCGATGAGCAGGAAGGGCCTGAATGTGGTTTTTCCAAAAGAATCATGCTGGTGCTGGCGGTGGTTCTGCACAATATTCCGGAGGGGATGGCTGTGGGAGTTGTGTATGCCGGCTGGCTGGCAGGCAGCTCTGAAATCACCCTGGCGGCGGCCATGGCCCTGTCCATAGGAATAGCTATCCAGAATTTTCCAGAGGGGGCAATAGTTTCCCTGCCCCTTCGGGCGGAGGGAGCAGGAACGCTGAAGTCATTTGGCATGGGAGTGTTTTCTGGTGCGGTTGAACCAGCAGCGGCGGTGCTGACCATTGTCTTTGCCAGCCTGGTCATACCTGTCCTGCCGTATCTTTTGAGCTTTGCGGCCGGTGCCATGCTTTATGTGGTGGTGGAGGAGCTGATACCTGAGATGTCTGCGGGGCGTCATTCCAACATCGGCACGCTGATGTTCGCCGCAGGGTTTAGCGTAATGATGGTGCTGGATGTGGCTTTGGGCTGATGATTGATGTGTGTTGGCAGCCTGTTTGTGACAGGATCATGATGACTTGTGGATTATATGTGCAAGGAGGAGTTAAAAATGGCGGTTATCAATATTACTGAGGAAAACTTCGAGGCTGAGGTGCTGCAGTCTGACAAGCCTGTATTGCTTGATTTCTGGGCAGTATGGTGCGGGCCGTGCCAGATAATGGCCCCTATTGTAGATGAGGTTGCAGCGGAGCGCGGCGACATCAAGGTAGGCAAGGTAAATGTGGACGAGCAGGGGGGACTGGCTGCCAGGTTCGATGTTATGAGCATTCCTACACTGATGGTATTCAAAGGTGGCAGGGTTGTGCATAGCTCTGTAGGGGTAAGGCCGAAGGAGGAAGTGCTTGCTTTGCTGTAAGTCTTGACAAGCTGCAGTTTTTCTGATAACCTTTTCAAGGTTATATAGGTCTTTGATATGGAAGGATGTTTCTACCAACTGCCGCAAATAGTTGTCTATAACCGATTATGCAGTGACTGCTGCATGTTGGTTTTTGTACACTATTTTGCGGCGGTTTTTTTGTGATAGTGTTTGGGAAGCGAGGAGAATTGGCATGAAGTACGATGTGATTATTATTGGGGCAGGGCCGGGAGGCATTTTTTCCGCCTATGAGCTGGTGCAGGGAAGCAGGGATTTGAAGGTGGCGGTATTTGAGGCGGGCAGGCCATTAGAGCAGCGCAAATGTCCCATTGATGGCAAAAAAATCAAGAGCTGCATCAGCTGCCAATCCTGTGCCATCATGAACGGCTTCGGGGGAGCGGGAGCGTTCTCTGATGGAAAATACAATATCACCAACGATTTTGGCGGTACCCTCTACGAGCATATTGGCAGGGAAACTGCCCTGGAGCTGATGCATTATGTGGATGGCATCAATGTCAGCCACGGCGGTGATGGCACAAAAATGTATTCTACGGCCGGAACGGGGCTGAAAAAGACATGTATGCAGAACAAGCTGAAGCTTCTGGATGCTTCTGTACGCCATCTTGGCACGGATAAAAACTACATCGTGCTGGAAAATATTTTTAATGAACTTAAAGACAGGGTAGACTTTTTCTTCATGACACCGGTAGAGAGGATTGATGTACTGGAGAATGGCTATCAGGTGCGCACGGCAGGGGAAAGCTACGAGTGTGACAGGTGCATTGTGTCAGTAGGCCGCAGCGGCAGCAAATGGATGGAACGCACCTGCAGGGAGCTGGAGATTCCTACCATGTCCAACCGGGTGGATATCGGCGTCAGGGTAGAGCTGCCGGCGGAGATTTTTTCTCATCTGACGGATGAGCTGTACGAAAGCAAGATTGTCTATCGGACGGAGAAGTTTGAGGACAAGGTGCGCACGTTCTGCATGAATCCTTATGGCAGCGTGGTAAGCGAAAACACCAACGGCATAATCACAGTCAACGGTCACAGCTATGAGGATAAATCCCTGCAGACCGGCAATACGAATTTTGCCCTGCTGGTGTCCAAGCATTTTTCTGAGCCTTTCAAGGACAGCAATGGCTACGGCGAGAGTATCGCCCGCCTGTCCAATATGCTGGGAGGCGGTGTGCTGGTGCAGCGCTTTGGCGACCTGGTGCGGGGACGACGCACTACGCCAAAGCGCATGGCGGAGGGGTTTGTGACACCGACCCTGGCTGCTTCGCCGGGAGATTTGAGCCTGGTGCTGCCAAAGAGGATTCTGGACGGCATTGTGGAGATGATATACGCCCTGGACAAGATTGCTCCCGGCACAGCCAATGATGATACGCTGCTCTACGGCGTGGAGGTCAAGTTCTACAACATGGAGGTGGAGCTGGATGAAAATCTGGAAACCATGTACAAGGGGCTTTATATTATTGGCGATGGCAGCGGAGTGACCCACTCTCTGTCCCATGCTTCTGCCAGTGGTGTTTTTGTGGCCAGGCAGATTCTTGAGAGGCTGAAGGCGTAAATGAAGGAAAATCAGGTGTCTGTGGGCGGCGCGGCGGAAGCAGCCGGGAGAGCTGATGGTATGAAGACCTGATTGTATAATGTATATAACTGGACATTTTTCGCAGTATATGATAGATTTTTAGGGTATAAATTTTGAGAAAAGGAAGTGTATATCTGTATGTTGGAGAATGATGGTGTAATTCGTGTGGATCAGAGGCCGCCTATTCAGAAGACGATTCCTCTGAGTCTGCAGCATCTTTTTGCCATGTTCGGTTCTACGGTGCTGGTGCCGATTCTGTTCAATGTAAATCCGGCCACGGTACTGCTGTTTAACGGTATAGGCACTCTTTTGTACCTGTTTTTGTGCAAGGGCAGGATACCGGCGTACCTTGGCTCCAGCTTTGCTTTTATTTCGCCGGTTTTTGCGGTGCTGTCACAGTACAGCTACGAGGCGGCCCTGGGAGGATTTATCGCTGTGGGCGTTGTCTTTGTGCTGGTGGGCCTTTTGATAAAGGCTGTGGGCACTGACTGGATAAACTTTATTTTTCCACCGGCTGCCATGGGTGCCATCGTGGCGGTAATCGGCCTTGAGCTGATGCCGGTGGCTGCCGGAATGGCAGGCCTGACTGCCAAGGAGCCGGATACTAACGCCATTGTTGTTTCCATCATGACGCTGGGCATCACTCTTTTTGCCCAGGTGGCCTTCCGCGGCTTTTTGCAGATCATTCCCATCCTTATCGGCATCGTGTCCGGCTATGTGATTGCTTTGGCTTTCGGCATTGTTGATTTGAGCATCGTAGAAAAGGCGCCGTGGTTCTCCCTGCCGACCATCTACACGCCGGAGTTTAATTTCAATGCCATCTGCATCATCCTGCCGGCGGCGCTGGTGGTTGTGGCCGAGCATGTGGGGCATCTCATCGTGACGGGCAATATTGTGGGGGCTGACCTGACAAAGGATCCGGGGCTGGATCGTTCAATTATCGGCAACGGCCTGTCTACCATACTTTCCGGCTTCTTTGGTTCCACGCCGAACACTACCTATGGTGAAAATATCGGCGTTCTGGCCATGACAAAGGTTTTCAGTACCTGGGTTATCGGCGGTGCGGCTATTTTTGCGATTTTGCTGTCCTGCTTCGGCAAGCTGGCCGCCGCTATACAGAGCATTCCTGCGCCGGTTATGGGCGGTGTGTCCATGCTGCTCTTCGGTGTTATTGCCGCCTCCGGTATCCGCGTGCTGGTGGAGAGCAAGATAGATTATAACAATCCTGTCAACCTGATGCTGACTGCCGTGGTGCTGGGTATCGGTGTAAGCACTGCCAGCATTACTGTCGGCACCGTGACTCTGAGCGGCATGTCCCTGGCAACTGTGGCAGCCATTGTGCTGAGCGTGTGCTTTAACCTTGTAAAAAAAATCCATGGTGAGAATTAAGCCATGGATGTAACATATATTGTTTCTATGGAAGAGGAAAAAGCTCTGTACCCTGTATCGGTCAGGGCTTTTCTTCATCAGAAATGCGGCTTTTCCCATGGTCTGTGGCGGCGGCTGAAATGGAATGGCACGCTGCTGGTAAATGGTGTGGAGGTGCGGGCTACTACGGCTGTGGTGCGCAACGGCGATGTAGTGACCTGTCGGATTCCTGAGCATACCAGGCTGGCGGTTACGCCTATGCAGCTGGATATACGCTATGAGGATGAATACATGATTGTCCTGAACAAGCCTGCCGGTATGCTGGTGCATCCTACAGGTGGCGATTATGCGAACACCCTGGGGAACGGCCTGCTGCATTATTATCAGCAGACGGGGCAGGAGATTGATTTTCATCCGGTACATCGCCTTGACCGCAATACCACGGGGCTGGTGCTGGTAGCCAAGCAGCCCCAGCTGCAGAATGCTTTGACCCAGGGCAGTGGCGGCAAGTTCTTCCATCGAAGCTATGTGGCTGTGATAGAGGGGGAAATGCCCTCATTGGAGGGAACGATTGACCTGCCGATTGCCAGGCATCCTGACAGTATTATTCAGAGGGTTTGCAGCAGTGACGGACAGCCGGCAGTGACCCATTACCGGACGCTGGCCAGGCGAGGAGGCATGTCCCTGCTATATCTGCAGCTGGAAACAGGGCGTACGCATCAGATTCGGGTGCATCTGGCGGCGATGGGACATCCCCTGCTGGGGGATGACTTGTATGGAGGTGATACGTCACTGATTCAGCGGCAGGCATTGCACGCCCTGCATCTTGAGGTGGCAAATCCCCTGACTGGCGAGGAGGTTTCCCTTTATGCGGACGTGCCGCAGGATATAATGGCTGTTTTTGGAACAGAAGGGGCGCCCATTGGTTCGTGAAAAAATGTGCAATACATTTTGCACATTTGAGGCAAAATTCTCTACAATTAATAAAAATCTTATTTTACTGCTGTTAATTATCGGGAAACTGTGCTATAATCCCATCTTTGACAGTTGTTAAACTAAAAAAGGTCTATCAAGCCAGTATT
>CAMFES010000054.1 GCA_945949525.1 uncultured Veillonellaceae bacterium | reverse complement strand
CGCCGAAAGTACTTGGCTGGAGACGGCCTGGGAGGATAGGAAGTTGCCGGTTAGAGCAAGAGAGGTTACTGCAATGTAGCCTCTTTTTTGCGTTTTGGAAGTTCGTGTTATTCTGTTCAGACATTAAAAAGGGGTGAGCAGGGGCAATACCTATAGAAAACACGCTCGCGCTCCTCATTGCGCCTAGCGGATGCTAAGCTCACGCTTCGCTTTCAGCTCGCGTATCGCTAAGCACCGAGGCACAACAAAGGTTTTCTATAGGTACAGCCCCAACTCGCCCCTATCTTAGTCTGAACAGATACAACAGAATAATCAACGTTACAAAATATACGCTACTTTAGCAATAAATATGGTGCTTGCATCTAACCGACAATGGGAGCTGGTAGCTGACGAAAACTGATACTGCCAACAACTATGCAAGAAAACATGCTCTTAGAGCTGATTAACTTGGATATATGTTGGCAATTACAGGTTTCGCCAGCATCCCTGCCCCCTTTTCAGGATTGCTTGTAAAGTTGTATTTATCACTATGGCCACATACTATGAATGTCATTTTATTATTCTGTCGTATCTGTTCAGACCTAGAAATGACAGGTGCGGTATGTACCCAAAGAAAACCTTTATTGTGCCTCGTTACTTCATTCATCAGAGCCAAAGGCGATAGATGAATGTTAGTAACGCGAGGCACAATGAGGAGCGAGAGCGTGTTTTCGATGGGTACTACCGCAACCTGTCCTTTTTATGTCTGAACAGAGTCCACGATGTAACAAATTATTTCAACGAACTATCCTCACGAAAAATTCTAAATAAATAGTCCTATTCATATACTTTGTAAATATTATATAATATAATCAACGTAGTATTTTGTAGGAACTAGGACTGTGGGTATGAAAAATAACAAAGATGATTTTAGGAGGAATGTCCTTCTTGCGGGTAATACAGGCTTTATGGGGCAGAGCCTGACTGAAAAATTGCAGAAAGAGGGATGGGATGTTGTTACTCTTGATGGGGATAGCTTTAATTTGTATAATCCCCAGATTGTGCTGTACTTTTCCGGGAAGGGATATGGACAGGATCTGGTGCAGGTTATGCAGGGGGCGTGTCAGCATGGCGCAGAGCGTTTTTTATATGTCACCAGCAGCAGTGCGCGTCAGGAGTATTATGAGAATTTTGTGCTGGATTGGAGCAGGGACAACGGGCTTCAGGCCTCTGTCGTCGTCCTGCCGGAAATATTTGGCCCGGGGCAGTCTGCGTCTGACAGTGTCATTGTCAGGCTCTTTTCTGCTGCCTGCAAGGGGGAGCGGTTTCAGCTGCAGGGGCGCGATGACACGGCGGCTCCTGTTTTGTATCTGGAGGACGCCGCCTATGGCATAGTCATGATTATTCAGCAGGAGCTGAAGGAGGAACGGATTCGCATTACCTCGGATGAATGTCTGACCTTTATGCAGGTTGTACTGGCCATGAATGGTTTTGCCAGCCTGCCGCAGATTGATATTCTGGGGCAGGGACGTGAGTTTGAGGGCAGTGAGCCTGGGGAAAGTGAGCTTGCACCGGGGAATGGTGCAGAACCGGCAGGGGCAGCTGCAGCTGTCGCCAGCGATGGCTATGAGCTATGCATACGTCCAAAGTACCAGGCGCTGTCCATGCTGAAGCCTGCCTACGAATGGTATGCAGGAGAGCTGTCAGGTGATGCCGCAAAGCAGGCCGGGCAGGAGCAGACAAAGGGACGCCACAGCTTGGAACAGATTAAACCCTATCTGGAAAACATAGGGCTTTTTGTGCTGGTTGTAATTATCAGTATCCTTCAGGGGAACACCCCGGTAAATTCCGCTACGGGACTGGATATTTCGTATATGTACATAATTATCATGGGCATTCTGTACGGCAAAAAGCAGTCCCTGCCGGCGGTTCTGCCTTCCATGGCGCTTCTGACCTGGGGAATTCTCAACCAGCACGGTGAGCTGGCAAGCGTATTTTATGAGCCTGAAAATATTTTTCACTACTCCACGTATCTGTTTTTGGGCGTATTTACAGGATATATTACGGACAGCTGGAAGGGCAGGCTGGATTCACTGGGCTACAGGCTGCAGCATTTCAGCAGGCGGTATAATTTTTTGCAGAAGAATTATCAGGCCTCTATTGAGATAAAGGACAAGCTGTACCGCCAGATTGTCAATTCCGATGACAGCATCGGCTGGCTGTACGGCATTATCAGGCAGCTGGATACTGTTGAGGTGGAGGAGATATTCACTCAGGCCGCCGCGGTTACGGGGCGGATTATGGGGGCGCAGAATGTGGCTGTGTACGTCATGGGGCGGGAGCAGTTCTACATGCGTCAGAAGGTCCGCCTGGGGGACAAGACAGCCAATCTTCCCCATTCCAGGAAGACGGAGGACAATCCCTATATCATGGATATGCTGGCCAATCATCATCTGTTTGTGAATCACGGCCTGCAGCGCGGTCTGCCGGATCTGGCCGCGCCTATCGTCTATGATGGCAGGGTGATTGCCGTTATAGAAATTTACGGCATGGATTTTGAGCAGTGGAGCATATATCAGCAGAATCTTTTATCGGTGACGGCACGCCTGATTTCCATGGCCATGGGCAAGGCGTATCTCTACGAGGAAGGCATACAAAGCCGCCGTTTTGTGCCGCAGACCAGAATTCTTCAGCCGGTGGAATTTGACAAGCTGGAGAAGGGGCTGCGGTCAAGGGCCGCCCTGCAGGACAATGTGAGGACGCTGATGCTGGAGCTGGATAGTGCGGGCATGAGCTATCAGGAGCTGGACAACAGGCTGTCAGGCGCTATCCGTCAGGAGGATGCCGTAGGCCTGCGGGATGGCAGGGTGTTCCTGCTGCTCCATGATGTGGACGAGGCGGGTCTGCAGCTGGTCAAGCAGAGGCTGGTGCATCGCGGCATAGAGGTATTGGAGAGCAGGGAGCTGGTTTGAGATGGGCGATGAGCTGTTTTTGATTTTTATATGCGGGCAGCTGCTTTTGACGGCGGTCGTATATCTGGCGGTGCGGAGAAGAGGCGGCAGGCTGCAGGCGGCCACGGAGGCAGGTATTGTGCTGCTGATGCCGGGGGCAGGCTTTTTGGCTGTATGTGCCGCCCGCATCCTGCGCAGTATGGATTTTATGCAGAGCCGTATCAATCCCCACAAGCTGATGAATAAAAATGATGTTTTTACCAATCTTATCAGCTATGATGAGAATGTCATTCCCCTCCACGATACATTTTTGGTGGACGACGTGCAGATGAAGCGGAAGGTTTTTCTGGATGCGGTCAAGCAGAATGTGCTGGACAATCCCAAGGTGCTGCGCATGGCCACCTATGACACGGACAGGGAAATAGCCTATTATGCCGTGTCCATGATATCCGGCCATATCGAGGAGCTGGAGAGCGGCATGGCGGAGCTTGAGAAGGAGCTGGAGCAATCCGGTGAGGATATGGAGCTTGTCAGGAGATATGCGGAGCTTCTGGCGGATTATCTGCAGCAGGATTATGTGGATGCCATGACAAAAAGGGAAAAGCGTCAGGCCTATATCGGGCTCATGGGCAGGCTTTTGCAGGAAGAGCCGGATAATATTGCCTATTGGCAGGCCAAAATAAGCCAGGAGATTGTGCAGGAATGCTATGAGGAGGCCGAGGAGGACTGCCACAGCTTTCAGCAGGCTTTTCCGGACAGGGAGGAGCCGTATCTTTTGTGTGTAAGGCTGTATTTTGCCATGGGAGAGCCGGAGCTTCTCAAGGAAAAGCTGTCGGAGCTGAAATCCAGCAGGGCACGGCTTTCGCCGGAGGCACTGCGGATTCTGCGTTATTGGGGAGGGGCATTCCGTGAAGGGCTTTAAAAAGGAAATATGGATTACGTTTATACTGGTCATGGCTCTGGGGGTGTTTTTCCAGCTGAACCGCATGGATACGTTTCTGCATATCAGCTCCTGGACAAATAATACTGCTGTCAGGGAGGCAGGGCAGGAAAGCGAGTATGCCGACCTGTCCCGCGAAAAATATCTGGTGCTTTATGACCCGGATGAGGTGCAGAGCGTCCTGAGAAGGCACATAGTGGAAAAAATTCTGCGGGAGCAGAAGAAGGAGACCGTAAGGCGGAGTATCTATCAGGACGGGGAGATTGACGCCTCTTGCCGGGGCGTGATTATCGCTGCCGGAAGGCTGAAGGATGTGAAGTGCCTGCCGGCTGTGGAGAAGTACGTGGAGCAGGGCGGCTCGGCCATGATTCTCAGCCAGCTGCGGGAGGAGCAGCTTCCGGCAGGAATGCTGAAAAAGCTGGGTGTGGCCGCTGTGGGGCCGGAGGTGTCCGCATACGGCATCAGGGTGACAGGGAGCATGTACCCGGGTCTTGCAGGCTTCGGCTTTGATTCGGAGGACTATGCCACCCTGTCAGCGCAGGCAGTGCTGCTGCCGGAGGCCGGTACGGAGGTGACAGCCGGTGACGGCACGCCTATCGTCTGGTCAAACCAGTGGGGCAGGGGCAGGTTCTGGGTCTGCAACAGCAGGGAACGGGATGACAAGAACAGCTACGGCATGTATACGGCCATGCTGGGACAGCTGCATGCAGACTATGTATATCCTGTCATGAACATGAAGCTGTTTTTTATAGACGATTTTCCTTCGCCGGTGCCGGAGGGGAATTTTGACAGGATTTATCAGGAAACCGGCTTGAGTACGGCGGATTTTTATCGCAAGCTCTGGTGGCCGGAAATGCTGAAGGATGCGAAAGAATACAACTGGAAATATACAGGGATGATTATTGAGAGCTATGGCGGCCAGGTCAAGGGGCCTTTTCAGCCGCTGGCCAATGGCGAGGCCCGCAACGGGCTGATTGTGTATGGACGGGAGCTTTTGAAGGCGGGCGGTGAGCTGGGCATTCACGGCTACAACCACCAGTCCCTGGCTCCTGCCGGGTACGGCCAGGAGCATCTGGGCTACAATGTCTGGGAGAACCGGCGGGATATGGAGGAGGCCCTGCAGGAGCTGAGGCGGTATGTGCAGGAGGTATATCCTGACTATGAAATTCACTCCTATGTGCCGCCCTCCAATATTTTAAGCCCGGAGGGCAAGGCGGCCATAAAGAGTGTCTTTCCTGAGATGAAGGTATATGCATCCCTGTACAACGGTTTGGCAGATGCAAAGGAGTATTTTCAGAATTTCCAGGTTAATCAGGATGGCACCTGCGAGATTCCGCGGGTGTCCTCCGGCTATGTTCCTACCCCGGAGGATATCTGGGAGGCCTATAATGTCATCTGCTATAATGGCGTTTTTTCCCATTTTGTCCATCCGGATGAAATCTTTTATGAGGAGAGCAGTGATTTGAGCTGGGCAGTGATGAAAAACGGGCTGCGGGAGCTTTTTGAGGATATTGACCGGCGTTTTGGCTGGCTGGAGCCGGCTACGGCTTCCGAGGGCGCCGATATTATGAAGAATTATTTTGACATGGATTACCGGGTAGAGAGAAGCAGTGATGGCATGAAGCTCCATTGCTGGAATTTCAGCCGGCCCCTGACCTTTGTATTGAGGACAGGCAGGGAGGTAGGCCATGTCAGCGGCGGCAGGGTGCGCAGGATACAGCAGGACGCCTACGTGCTGACCGTGGAGGAGCCGGAGTTTTCGCTGGAATGGGCAGGTGAGCAGCCATGAGAATTTGTTTGTTGGCAGAGGGCTCTTATCCTTATGTTGTGGGAGGCGTTTCCTCCTGGGTGCAGATGCTGATGGAGGGCTGCCCGGAGCATGAGTTTTTTGTTTATGCGCTGGGGGCGGAGGCCGGTGACAGAGGAAAGTTCAAATACAAATTTCCTGCCAATATGGTGGGCATTCAGGAGGTTTTTCTGGATGAAATCCTCACCTGCAGGTCGCCATCCCTGAAGGAGAATATTTTGTCTGCCGCCGAGCGAAAGTGCATTTATGACCTGGTGGTGGGGGAAAAGCCCATCGATGTGGTGGCCATGGCGAGGATTTTTGAGCAGGGCAGGCAGAGGAAAAATCCGCTTTCCATCTTCATGAGCAGTGATTTTTTTGATATTATCAATCAGGTTTATATGGACAGGTACAGCTATCTGCCCTTTACGGATTTTTTCTGGACCATGCGCTCCATGCTGCTGCCGCTGTTCTATTTTCTGCATCAGCCTCTGCCGGAGGCGGATGTGTATCACAGCGTTGCCACCGGGTACTGCGGCATTATCGGTAGCCTGGCGGCAGGGGTGCAGCACAAGCCTTTCCTGATTACGGAGCATGGCATTTATTCCAGGGAGCGGGAAACGGAGATTGTCAAGTGCAGCTGGGCCAAGGGGGATTTCAAGTCCGTCTGGATTCAGTATTTTTATAATATCGCCAAGATGGCCTATCGCTCTGCTGACCTGGTGGTAACGCTCTTTGAGCAGAATGCGGTCATTGAGCAGGAGCTGGGCTGCAATCCGGAGAAGATACGGATTGTGCCCAATGGCATTCGCATGGAGCGCTTTCAGCATATTGGTGAGCTGCAGCAGCACGAAGGACCGCTGGTCATCGGCGGTGTGGTTCGCGTGGTGCCTATCAAGGACATCATTACCATGCTGCGGGCTTTTCTTTTGGTGCAGCAGGCGATTCCCGATGCCTGCCTGAAGGTTATCGGGCCTTATGGCGAGGACAGGGAGTATTATGAAATGTGCCGCCAGACTGTCAGGACGCTGCAGCTCCGCAATGTGGAGTTTACCGGTTCTGTAGATGTGGCGGAGTATTTGCCTCAGCTGGATATCATGGTACTGTCCAGCATCAGTGAGGGCCAGCCTCTGGCGGTGCTGGAGGGGCAGGCGGCGCGGCGTCCCTTTGTGACCACCAACGTGGGCTGCTGCCGTGAGCTGATTTACGGCGCTGACGGCGATGAGCTGGGGACGGCGGGGGCAGTGACGGCACCTATGGACTATCGCCAGATGGCGCGGGAGATTGTTCGCCTGGCCAAGGATTTCAGCTTGCGTCGGAAAATGGGCAATGTCGGGTATCAGAGGGTTAAAAACGGCTATACCTATGAGAATTTTATCAATTCCTATCGCAATATTTATAGAGAACTGGGGGAAAATAGATAATGGCAGGAATCGGATTTGAGCTGAAAAAGCTCTTTGACCGTCGTACCCTGACGGGGCAGGCGATGGCATACGGCTATTCTGCGGTGATTACGGCCGGTCCCTTTGCCCTGCTGACCTCCATGGTGCTTCTGATCCAGCTGCTGTTTGCCAGGTATGGTGCGGCAGGGGAGGCATCACAGCTTTACACGGCTTCGGTGATTTATCCTTTTGTCTTTTCACAGCTGCTGACCTGCGGCTTTGCCATGGTTGTGACCAGATATCTGGCGGACTGCCTTTATCGCGGCGAGTATGAAAATATAGCCGCCTCCTGCTATGGTGTTATCTTTATGGCGCAGCTGGCAGGAATGGTGGCAGCTGTGCTGTTTTTCTGGAATAAGCCTCTTCCTCTGGCGCTGAAGCTGTCCACCTACGTATTTTTTATGGAAATGACGGCGGTGTGGCTGCAGGGAGTGTACCTGACGGCCTTAAAGGATTACAAGTCGATTTTTTTCAGCTATGCAGGCGGCGCTGCTGTCAGCATCCTTTTGGCCTGGGGAAATTTTCATACCGCTCTTCTGGAGCCGGTGACGGGGGCGATGCTGGCCATGTGCATAGGCACGGGATTGATTGTGTGCTGCTTTATGGTGCAGATTGTCAGGTATTTCGGCTGTCCGGCCTTCAGCATGAATTTTGAGTTTCTGCCTTATTTTGAGGAGCATTACAGGCTGTTCGGGGTGGCGCTTTTCTATACGCTGTCCATATATATGGCCAATTTTATCATCTGGAGCAGTGACTGGGGCGTTGTGGTGGCCGGAACGTATCTGTATTCGCCCCGCTATGATGTGGTGACCTTCTACGCCTTTTTATCCATCCTGCCTACCATGATCATGTTTGTGGTTTCCATGGAGCTGAAATTTTATGAGCAGTATGCGATTTATTTTACGTATATTACCCAGAAGGGCAGTTTTCAGGATATAGATGATGCCAGAAAGGATTTACTGTATACCCTTTGGACGGAGTTCAAGAACATCATGGAGTTCCAGCTGGTGTTCAGCCTGATATTCCTGGCGGCAGGAGGCTATCTGCTGACGATGGGGGGCGTGTTCTATCAGGATGTGGGCATCTACAGGCTGCTGGTGCTGGGGGCGTTTTTTACGGCTGTTCTGCAGGTGGTATATACGCTGCTTCTGTATCTGGAGGATCAGCAGGGGGCGCTCATGATTGCCGGAGCCTTTCTGGCCTCCAACGTGACGCTGGGCATAGTCGGCCAGTGGCTGGGAGCAGACAGCTACGGCTTTACCTTCTTCCTGTCGGCGGTACTTTCTGCCGGTGTGGCTGTGGGGAGGCTGCAGCATTTCTGCCAGAGGATAAATTATTATATTTTTTGTGGCAGGCCGGTGTTTTTGGAACCGACGCGCGGAATTTTTTCCAGGCTGGCGGCCTTTTTGTACAGGGACAGGATTTTGCAGCATGAGGGGAGGCGGTCTGAATGAGGATGTCACGGGTTAAGGGGCGGCGGCTGAGGCTGCAGCAGCAGCGTGAGCGCATGCACTGCAGGAAAAAGGCGGTGGCCCTGGTCATGACCGGCCTGGCCGCCAGCGTGCCCGTCAGGGCCGATGCGGCAACCCTTACGGTTCTGCAGGATATTAACAGCGATTTTGATTATATGGAGAGCAACCTTGAGCGCATCAGGGCACTGGATATGGCCAAGCTTTATGTGAGCGAGGCCGTGCAGAACATGTCCCTGGCCGGGCATTATCTGGAGGAGGCGGAGGGCATCTGCCGCGATGCTGCAGAGAATTTGCGCATGGCCGAGGAAAACCAGCTGCAGGCGGAGGAACAGGTCAGGCTGGTGGAGGCTGAGCTGAAGGAGGCCAGGGAAAACAGGCAGCAGCTGACGGAAAGGGCGGTTGCCAGCCAGCAGGCGGTGGCCGATTATCTGCCGGTATGGTATGAGGCTCAGGCGGAGCTGCAGCAGAGACTGGACGTGCGTCAGGCGGCCATGGTGAACAGCCCGGCGGGGGCAGCAGGCCGGGAGGGTTCCTACCGGGACAGGCAGAGGGCCCAGTGGATTGAGGAAGCATGGGCGGAGGCAGGCTTTGAGAACAACCGCCTGCCGGAGCTGGAGCTGAAGTTTTCCGGTGCAGGCGGTGCCTCCGCTGCGGAGAGCGGCGATGGTGAGGTGGATGCCTACTGGGAGCGCATGGCGGAGCTGGATGCGGAAGCTGAGGCGGCTCAGGAATATTTTGACACCGTAAGCAGCCATCTGGATGAGCTGAAGGAGCTTTGCCGCGATGCAGAGGCCGAGGAGGCTGAAGCCCGCAGGGAGGTTATTGAGCTGGAAATGGAGCTGTCCAGGAGCCGCCAGGATGTGCTGGACTGCCGCCAGGATGTGGAAATCTGCCGCAGTGAGAAATCAGAGGCCGTCAATGCGTGCTTCCAGGCTATGGTGGAGCGCAATGACAGCCTTGAGGAAGCGGCAGAGGCCAGAGCGGCATTGCAGCATTTTGGCGAGGGCTCCGGCGTGCAGAATACGCTGGAGTATTACAGCTGGCACGGGGCGTCCGGAGGGCATCAGCTCTATAATGCCAATTCCTGGTACTGGAACGGCTGTCAGAGGGAGTTCTCCATCAGCAACGCCTATGTGCATTCCGATACAGGCCTGCCCGGCGGCGGGATGAACGGCATTACGGATACGACTGTCAGTGCCATGTATGTGGGCAGGCATCCGGTCTACGATGTGAGCTACGGCATGGAGATAAACCTGCCTACTGGTGAAAGCCGCGTGCGCAGCAATGCCGTGGTGCCGGATGACCTGGCCAGGGTGTCCAGGCTGGGTGAGGGCTGGAATTTTACCCCGCGGCTGGAGGTTGCGGGGCATATAGACAAATATACGGACTGGCGGTGGCGCAGTGCCTATTCCTTCCGGGGCAGCTATGAGGATTCCATGGAGGATATGTACTCGGTAATGCATCCGGGGAATTTCTGGTCCAATGAACTGGAATATCTGCACACTGATGATAAAATCCAGTATATGCTGAAGCTGCAGTATACGCGCAACGAGGCATCCTCCCTGACCGGCACCGCTGACAGCTACAGCTTTCGGGACGGCAACGGGATTACGGGCCGTGGGTACTATCGGAGCTGGTTTACGCCGAGGGATTCCTGGGGTGCTTATCTGATCTGGTCCTTTGACGGGGAAACTGTCTATGATACAGGTGGTATGGGCGGTACGGGACTGCACCGCCTGTACGGCGGCGGTGGCTGGTTCCATCGCTTTGATTCCCGGCGGCAGCTGCGGCTTTTGGCCAACTGGCTGAGGACGGAGGGGGATATGTATGAGCCACTGACCAGGCAGAGCTACAGTGCCGGGCGGCGGTTTTCAGTTTTGCTGGGCTATGACTGGCGCATGGATGAGAGGAACAGCATGTCGCTGGCCATGGAGAGAGCTGTGCTGCGTCAGCAGGGAGGCTCCGGATATCATAGCTGGGGCGTCATGATGAGTTATAACAGGAGCTTCTGATGAGAAAGAGAATTAAACTGATAGTATTGTGCGCCTGCATCGGCTTTTTTGCGGTGAGCCTCTACGGGTGCCAAAACGTGGTGCGTGCCCAGAGGGACGGGCAGGAGCAGGTGGCCTATCGTCAGGAAATGGCCAGGCTGATAGGAAAAATCAAGGAGTATGGCGTGGCAAGGCAGGGCGGTGATTTTTTTGTCATCGCCAACGGCGGTGCAGGTCTTTTGGAGCCTTGCGAGCTTTTGCCGGAGGAGGACTACCGGCAGCTTTTGAAGCGGCTGGACGGGGTGATGACAGAGTCGGTGAACTATGGCTGGGACATGGAAATGGACAAGCCGACTCCGGCGGAGGATCAGGAGGAATTTCATCAGCTGCTGCGCAACGGTCTGGCGGCAGGTGTTGTGCCTATGGTGCTGGACTATTGCCGGGAGCCTGACCATGTGCAGACATCCTACAGGGAGGACAGATATAACGGCTATCTGGGCTGGGTATCGGCCAGGCGGGAGCTGGACAGGCTGCCGCGGGAAATCCCGGAGAGGGACAATGATTTTTCATGCCACAGGCTGCAGGAGGCGCGGAATTATCTGGTGCTGCTGAATCCGGAGGCTTTTCCCTCCCGTGAGGCCTATTTGCAGGGGCTGGCGGCCAGCAATTACGATCTGCTGATCATTGATGCCTATTATGGCGATGAGCCTCTGACCAGGCAGGAGGTGGCTCGCCTGCAGAAAAAGCCTATGGGGGGACGGCGCCTGGTGGCGGCATATATGAGCGTGGGGGAGGCCGAGGACTACCGCCCTTACTGGCAGGCCTCCTGGAAGGATGACCCGCCCGGCTGGCTTTGGAAGCAGAATGCAGACTGGGAGGGAAATTTCCGCGTCCGCTACTGGCAGAAGGAATGGCAGGACATGCTGCTGGGCAGCCCCGGCAGCTGTCTGGATATGATTCTGGCTGCGGGCTTTGATGGCGTCTTTATGGATGTCATTGATGTCTTTTATGAATTTGAGAATCTTGCCAAATAGATAAAAAATTGTTAGAATATTAAACAGGATGATGATTTGATTTCCGTGGGAGGATTTTCCTTCCAGCTGTGGGGGGGGTTTTATGTCTGCATTGACGGATAGGCTTGTTGCTTATGGCTGCAATATAGATGACGCTATGGGCAGGTTTTTGAATAATGAGGCTTTTTATGCCAAATGCTATGGGAAGTTTGTTGAGGACAAGAGCTTTGAAAGGCTGGGGGAAACCCTGCGGGCAGGGGATGTGAGGGCTTCCTTTGAGGCGGCTCATGATTTGAAGGGCATCAGCGCCAACATGGGAATCACGCCTGTTTTTGACCTGGTTGTGGTGCTGGTGGAGGAGCTGCGCGCCGGCAGGATGCCTGATAATGCCATGGAAATGTATCAGAAGCTGCTTGATATGCGGGATGAGCTGAAAGCTTTTGCATAATAATCATAAAAAAGCTTGCATTTGTTTTTGATTGCTGGTATAATTATCAGCGTTGTGCAGGAAAGAGCTGTGGACGGACTTTTGAAAAAAGAAAAATTTTCTTGACAAGAGTTGTGAAATGTGGCATAATACTTCTTGCGTTGTCGGGGCGTAGCTCAGTTTGGTAGAGCACCTGGCTTGGGACCAG
>CAMFES010000053.1 GCA_945949525.1 uncultured Veillonellaceae bacterium | reverse complement strand
TCAAAGCGGGATTGCCTGTGGATGCTTTTGCCAAGCGATTGTCCTTCTTCTGGGCCATTGGCAAGAATTATTTTATGGAGGTGGCAAAGATGCGTGCCGCCCGTGTGCTGTGGGCGAAGATTGTCAAGTCTTTCGGTGCCCAGGACAGCAAGTCCATGGCGCTGAGAACCCATTGCCAGACCTCCGGCTGGTCCCTGACGGCACAGGACCCTTTCAACAACGTGTCCAGGACGCTGATGGAGGCAATGGGGGCGGCATTGGGGCATACCCAGTCCCTGCATACCAATGCGCTGGATGAGGCCATTGCCCTGCCGACAGATTTCTCGGCGCGGATTGCCAGAAATACCCAGCTGTACATTCAGGACGAAACCAGTGTCTGCAAGATTATTGACCCGTGGGGCGGCTCCTACTATGTGGAGGCTCTCACCAACGAGATTATCCGCCGTGCCTGGGCGCATATTCAGGAGGTGGAGGCACTGGGCGGCATGGCAAAGGCCATTTCCAGCGGCCTGCCGAAGATGCGCATCGAGGAAGCGGCAGCCCGCCGCCAGGCGCAGATTGACTCCTGCAACGAGTCTATCATCGGCCTGAACAAGTACCGGCTGGAAAAGGAGGATCCATTGGAAATCCTTGCCATCGATAACACCGCTGTGCGGCAGGCGCAGATTGAGCGCCTGGAGAAGCTGCGCCGGGAGCGCAATGCTGATGATGTGCGCCGATGCCTGGAGGGTGTTACCAAGGCGGCAGAGAGCCGTGAGAACGGCAACCTGCTGGAGGCTGCGGTGGATGCAGCGAGAGCCCATGCTTCCCTTGGTGAGATTTCCGATGCCGTGGAAAAGGTATCAGGCAGGTTCCAGGCGGTTATCCACACCATTTCCGGCGTGTATTCCTCCGAGTTTACCGACAAGACGGAGCTGGAGAAGGCACGGGAGATGGCTGATGAGTTCGAGGAGCTGACCGGCAGGCGGCCTCGTATCTTCGTGGCGAAGATGGGGCAGGACGGCCACGACCGGGGACAGAAGGTTATCGCCTCATCCTTTGCGGATATGGGCTGGGATGTGGACGTAGGACCTCTGTTTCAGACCCCGGAGGAAACTGCCCAGGATGCGGTGGACAACGATGTGCACATGGTAGGCTTCAGCTCCCTGGCGGCAGGCCACAACACGCTTTTGCCGCAGCTGGTGCAGGAGCTGGCCAAGCTGGGACGGGAGGATATCATGGTGTGCATAGGGGGCGTAATCCCTGTGCAGGATTATGATTTCCTCTATGAGAGCGGCGCCGTGGCAATCTTTGCCCCTGGTACCAACATACCGGAGGCGGGTATCAAGCTCCTTACCCTGCTGATTAAGCGAGCAAAAGAGGAGCTGGAGGAGTAAAGGAAGTGTGAGTTATGGCGAATTATACCACATCAAGGCCTGACTGGGTGCCGGATAAAGAAAATGAAAAATTTGCCTGCAGTGTCATGAGCGGCATAGAGGGAGTTAGGGACACAACTACGGGCAACATCAATCCAATGCTGGCCAATGGCAGGATGAAACCGAAGCGGCGGCTTATCATGAGCGAGGATGAGTATGTAAATGGTGTTTTGAAGGGCGACCGCATGGTGTTATCAAGGGCTATAACTCTCATTGAAAGCAACAGCTCAAGGCATTTTGCCAAGGCGCAACGGGTATTGCAGAGGCTGCTGCCCCACACGGGCAGGGCGCTGCGCATAGGGATTACAGGTGTGCCGGGAGCAGGAAAAAGCACGATTATCGAGGCCTTTGGCAACATGCTGTGCGACAGGGGGCACAGGGTGGCGGTGCTGTCGGTGGATCCCACCAGCTCCGTCACCAAAGGCTCTATCCTGGGGGACAAGACCAGGATGGGAACTCTTTCCCGGCGGGAGGAGGCGTATATCAGGCCTTCTCCTGCCGGGGGAACCCTGGGAGGCGTGGCGCGGAAAAGCCGTGAAACCATGCTCATGTGCGAGGCGGCAGGCTACGATGTGATTTTGATTGAAACCGTGGGGGTAGGCCAGTCGGAAACCACAGTGCGCTCCATGGTGGACTTCTTTATGCTGGTGGTGCTGACCGGCGCCGGTGATGATTTGCAGGGCATCAAGAAGGGTATCATGGAGCTGGCGGATGCCATCGTCATCAACAAGGCGGATGGTGACAACCTGCTGAAGGCCAAGGTGGCCAGGGGGGAATATGAGCGGATGATAGAATACATCCGCCCTGCCACCGAGGGCTGGCAGACCCATGCCTATACCTGCTCGGCCTACACAAAGGATGGTATTCCTGAGCTGTGGGAGGTTATAAGGGCGTTCCGGGAGGTGACGGAAAAGAGCGGCGTCTTTCAGAAGCGGCGCCAGGGGCAGCTGCTGGAGTGGATGCACAGCATGATTGACGAGCATCTCCACAGTCTGTTCTTTGAGGACCCGGTGATTACCGGCAGGATGCCGGAGGTTAGGGAAGCAGTCCTGCAGGGGGTGATTTCCCCTACCCAGGCAGTGAAGGAGCTGGTCAACATGTTTGATGTGGACAGGGCTGCCAGGCGGCAGGTGGATTTGTTTCACCCGGAAAGCGAAACAAGAACTTGAAAACATAAGAAATTGGACTCATAAGTATAAATATTTGATGGAGGAAGAGTGTTGAAAAAAATATTGTCGAGGCTTGCACAGATGCTGGTGACAGTCATAGGTGTCAGCTTCCTGACCTTCTGCCTGACCTATCTGGCACCTGGCGACCCGGCACTGATGCTGCTGGAGGCCGGTGATACAATCGTTTCTCAGGAAACCATTGAGAAGACCAGAAAGGAAATGGGGCTGGACAAGCCCTTTCTCGTGCAGTACGGCAACTGGGTGGCAGGCGCCGTGCAGGGGGATATGGGCATGTCCTATTCTGCCAAAAAGCCGGTGACAGAAAAGCTGGCGGAGGGCTTTGCAGGCACGCTGCTGCTGGCAGGGGTGACTGTGGTGCTGATTTTGCTGATTTCTATTCCCTTGGGGATATTTTCCGCAGTGCATCAGAATAAGCTGGCGGATTATTTGGTGCGGATTTTTTCCTTTATAGGTGTTTCCATGCCAAGCTTCTGGATTGGACTGATTTTGCTGTATATTTTCGGCCTGAAGCTGGGACTGTTTCCTATTGCCAGCGCCTCGGTGACGGCGAAAGGCATTGTTCTGCCGGCAGTTACCCTGGCCATTTACCAGTCAGCCAAGTACACCCGGCAGGTGCGGACGGTAATTTTGGAGGAGCTGCATCAGGACTATGTAACAGGTGCCAGGGCAAGGGGGCTCAGCGAGGGAACTATTCTCTGGAAGCATGTGCTGCCTAATGCGGTGCTGCCGCTGATTACCCTTTTGGGCATGTCTGTCGGCTGGCTGCTGGGAGGCGTTGCCGTCATCGAGATGGTATTTTCCTGGCCGGGGATTGGCAATATGGCGGTGCGGGCCATCACCATGCGGGATTATCCGCTGATAGAGGGCTTTGTACTGTGGATTTCTATTGTGTATATGTTAATCAACTTTGCAGTTGATATTTCATATTCCTACCTGGATCCAAAGCTCAGAAAGGGGGTAAGGGCATGAAAGAATTTGTGGCAAATCACAAGCTGTTTTCTTTGTATACAATGTTTGTTTTGTCGGTTATTTTTGTTGCACTAGCAGCCCCGTGGCTTGCTCCGATGGACCCTTACGCTGGTGATATGCGCAACGTGTTTCTGCCCCCTTCCTCTGAGCATTGGCTGGGTACGGACAAGCTGGGCAGGGATATGTTTTCCCGCCTGATTTATGGTACTTCCACCTCGCTGTTCATGACCATCTGCCTGGTGTTTCTCACGGCAGGGCTGGGGGCAGCGGTGGGGATTGCGTCGGGGTATTTCGGCGGCAGGGTGGAAATGGTGCTGATGCGCTTTGCAGATATGATGCTTTCCTTTCCGGGAGTGGTGCTGGCTATAGCCATCGCAGGCATTATGGGCGGCAGCATCATCAATACCATTCTGGCACTGGTGGCGGTCAGCTGGGCGAAGTATGCCAGACTGGTGCGCAGCCTGGTGATAAAGCTGCGCAGCAACGATTTTATCGTGGCTGCCAGGGTAAACGGCACCAAGACCTTTACTATCCTTTGGCGGCACATTATGCCCAACGTGCTGCCTATGGTGGTGATTACCGGCGCTATGGATATAGGAACCATGATGATGGAAATAGCCGGACTGTCCTTTTTGGGCTTCGGGGCACAGCCGCCGACGCCTGAGTGGGGGCTGATGCTGAACGAGGGACGCCAGTACATTCAGACTGCGCCCCTGATGATGGTCTATCCGGGAGTGGCTATCTTCATCGTGGTGTCCATATTTAATCTCTGGGGCGATGCCCTGCGTGATGTGCTGGATCCGCGCCAGACCTGATATGGCTTAAATATGGGCAGAAGCCGGGTGGGGTTATCATCCTGCCTGGACAGGTTTTATTTAGATAGATATGTTGTATTTCTGTTGTGTTTTAGAACAGGGGAGATGGAAGGATGAGATTTTTTAGAGTTAAAAAGCTGTTCAAGGCCATGGCTGTGGGTGTCTGCGGTATTCTGGCGGCAGGCATTATTGCCGGCTGCGGCAGTGACAGCAGTTCCGAGGGGGTTAATAACGGCGTCCTGAAGGTGGGCGTTACCAATTTTGCCGATACGCTGGAGCCTACCCAGAATTTCTTTGGATGGGTGGTTATGCGCTACGGCCTGGGGGAGTGCCTCACTAAGTTTGATGCCAAGATGAATATCCAGCCATGGCTGGCAGAAAGCTGGAGCATCAGCGATGACCATTTGACCTGGACCTTTAAAATCAGGGAGGGCGTCAAGTTTTCCAACGGCAATCCGCTGACGGCGGAGGGGGTAAAGGCATCCATCGAGAGAGCCTTTGCTAAAAATAACCGGGCGGCGACCTTCTTCGAGTATGAGAGCATAACTGCCGAGGGGCAGAATTTGATTATCAGGACCAAGAAGCCGCTGCCGAACATGCCTGGATACCTGGCGGACCCGCTGTTTATTATCGTGGACACCAAGGCGGAGGCAGAGGGCAGGGATTTTTCCAAGGAAGGCCCGATTTGCACCGGCCCGTATATGGTTAAGTCCTTCGTGAAGGAAAAATCCGTCATGGAGCGCAATCCAAACTACTGGGATGGGGAGGTTCCTTTTGAAACCGTGGAAATACCGTCCATTGATGACCCTAATACCAGGGCTATGTCCCTGCAGTCCGGCGAGGTGGATGTGGCAGTCAATATTGCCGCCGGAGATATTGATTTGTTCAAGAATAATGACAGGTTCGATCTGGATGAGATTTCCTCCCTGCGGGTGGTTGTGGCGCGTATCAACCAGAAGGGGCTTCTGGGGGATGCCAAGGTCAGGGCTGCCTTTATTCAGGGCTGCGACAGGGAGACTTACAACAACGTGCTGCTGAAGGGAACCTTCCTGCCGGGCAGCGCACCGATACCGCCATCCCTGGACTACGGCTTTGACCAGCTGAAGGACCCTAACAGCTACAACCCGGATAACGCAAAGAAGCTTCTGGATGAGGCTGGCTGGAAGGATACTGATGGCGATGGCATCAGGGACAAAGATGGCAGGCCACTCCGGGTGGAGTTTATTGTCTACAACGGCAGGGCGGAGCTGCCTCTGTATGCCGAAGCGGTACAGGCCGATATGAAGAAAATCGGCATTGATGTGGTCATCAAGAATGTGGACTACAACCTGCTGGATCAGATTGGCATCAAGGGGGAGTATGACCTGCTGATTTCCAACATCACCACTGCCAATACCGGCGACCCGGAGATTTTCCTGAACTGGTACTGGCGCACCAATGTCAACGGTGACAATCCGCAGAACGGCTCCGGCTATAGCAATCCTGAGCTGGATGCTGTCTTTGCCCGCCTGGCTACGGAGTTTGACAAGGAGCAGCGCCGCCAGCTGATTATTCAGGCTCAGCAGATTATCATGAACGATGGCGCGGCACTGTTCCTGGGCTACCCTGTGACCAATATCATCAGCAGCAAGGCACTGAAGGGTGTCCACATGTTCCCGTCTGATTATTACTGGATTACCCATGAGATTGCACCTGCTAAATAAGCTGCCTCTTGCGAAGGAACAGCGTTTGGTTGCAGTTGGTCAGGGCGGCGGGGCTGTGCCTGTGGTGGCAGGGCGGCTCCGCCTCTTATGTAAGGAGATGGGAATAAAACGTGCTATTAGATGTAAAAAATCTTGATATATCCTACGGGGACAATCCTGTGCCCACCGTGAAGGATGTCAGCTTTTCCCTGGACAAAGGGGAGGTGCTGGCTATTGTGGGGGAGTCCGGTAGCGGCAAGACCACGGTTATCCGTGCCATTCTGGGCGTACTGGCAGGCAGCGGCCATGTCAGCAGGGGCAGCATCGGGCTGGAGCAGGAAGACCTTTTGCAGCTGGACAACAAGGGCTGGCTGAAGCTGAGGGGCAGGAATATCTCCATGATTTTTCAGGACAGCGGCAATATGCTCAATCCAGTGCAGACCATCGGGCATCAGTATATAGAATACATCAGGACCCATGCCCATGTGACGAAGCAGGAGGCACGTCAGATGGCTCTGGATGTGCTGAGGCGCATGAACCTGCCCAATCCTGAGAATATTATGGATTCCTATACCTTTGAGCTGTCAGGCGGCATGCGGCAGCGGGTGGGCATTGCTATGGCGATTACCTTCCATCCGAAGCTTTTGCTGGCGGATGAGCCTACCTCTGCCCTGGATGTGACCACCCAGGCGCAGATTGTCAAGGAGCTGATGAATATTATCCATCAGTCGGATGCCGCCATGATTGTGGTGACGCACAATATCGGCGTGGCGGCGTATATGTCTGACAAGCTGATGGTGATGGCTCAGGGGGAGGTAAAGGATTATGGCCCTACGGAGGCAGTGATAGGCTGCCCGAAGGATGAGTATACGAAAAGGCTGCTGGGGTCTGTGCCGGAAATTGGAGGTAAGCGCTATGTCTGAGGCGGAAATTATTATGAGCATAGAGGGCGTGACCAAGAAATTCCCCATGGGGGAGGGCAAGTTCCTGACGGCTTGTGATAATGTCACCCTGCATGTCAGGAAGGGTGAGTTTACGGCCATTGTAGGCGAGTCCGGCTGCGGCAAGACCACCTTGATGAAGTCAGTCATGAATATCCAGCCGCCTACGGAGGGAAGGATTATTTACCGGGGCAGGGATGTTACGGAGCTGTCCGGGGAGGAAAGGCGGCAGCACTGCCGCCATATTCAGATGGTTTTTCAGGATCCGGCAGCAGCTTTTAACCCCAAGCTGAAGGTGAAGGAAATCATCTGCGAGCCCCTTCTGAATTTTGGACTGGTCAAAAGGAGTGAAATGGCGGAGAGGGCAGGCCAGCTTTTGCAGCTGGTGGAGCTGCCGCCGGATTTTGGCGAGCGTTATCCCAACAACATGAGCGGCGGCCAGCGGCAGCGTGTGGCGATTGCCAGGGCTCTGGCACTGGACCCGGAAATCATCGTCTGTGACGAGGCCACCAGTGCCTTGGATGTGTCCGTGCAGGATACCATCATCAGGCTCCTGTGCAGGCTGCAAAGGGAAAAGGGAGTTACCTTTATCTTTATCTGCCATGACCTGGCGCTGGTGTCCATGTTTGCCCACCGGGTTACGGTGATGTACCTGGGCAGCATCATGGAAAAGCTGGATGGCGACAAGCTGCAGGAGGCAAGGCATCCCTATACCAGGGCTTTGCTGCAGGCGGTCTTTCCCGTAGAGAAGGACAAATCGCATGTTATCCAGTGCCTGCAAGGGGAAATTCCCAGCCCGACGGACATGCCGTCAGGCTGCCCGTTCCAGACCAGGTGCCAGTATTGCCAGGAGAAATGCCGTGTTGAGAAGCCTGTGCTGCGGGAGCTGTCGGATAACCATTATGCGGCATGCCATTTCCCCTTATAGTATTTAGCGGTAAAATTGTATTACTAAAAAACGTGCAATGCACAAAAATAAGGAGCAGCAATATAGAGATAAAAAGAGATTCAAAAATAGTATTTTGGAAAATGTGTTGCATATAATATCAATTTATGCTAGAATAATACACAGAAATACAGAGACAGTCTTTGGGGCAGGGTGTGATTCCCTACCGGCGGTATAGCCCGCGAGCCTGAGGCAGTGAATGGGGCGGCAGCTTCGGTTGCCGTGCATGAGCTGGGGAGGGCAGGATTCGGTGAGATTCCGGAGCCGACAGTATAGTCTGGATGAGAAAAGACGTGTTGTGTGCATCTTTTTGTGTGTTTACGATGGCTGTTGAGGATTTTTCTTCGACAGCCATTTTTTGCGTTTTTAGAGGACTTCACTCTGTACTTCAAATATTTTGTATCAGGCAAAAATCAGAGGTGATAGGATGCAAAAGAATTTGGAAGGAAGGCTTGCCGGATGTGAGGAAGCTGCTGAAGCAGGGCAGTTTCACGAGTTCGACGAGCAGATGATGGCGCGTGCCATCAGTCTGGCAAGAAACGGCCTGGGGCGCACGTCCCCCAATCCCTTGGTGGGAGCCGTGATTGTCAGGGACGGCAGGATAGTGGCAGAGGGCTGGCACAGGAAGGCCGGCACTCCCCATGCTGAAATCCATGCCCTGAACATGGCTGGTGAGCTGGCACGGGGAGCCACGGTGTATGTTTCCCTTGAGCCCTGCGCCCATTATGGCAGGACTGGCCCCTGCGCCAAGGCATTGGTGGAGGCAGGTGTCGGCCGGGTGGTGGTTGCCATGACGGACCCCAACCCCAAGGTGGCTGGCAAGGGCATTGCCATCTTGCAGGAAGCCGGCATTCAGGTGACTACAGGGGTGCTGGAGCAGGAATCCAGGCAGCTGAACGAGGTGTTCCTGAAATGGATGACCACAGGGCTGCCTTTTGTGGCGCTGAAAACAGCCATGACGCTGGATGGCAAGATTGCTACGGCTGCCGGTCAGTCCCAGTGGATTACCAATGAGGCATCACGTTATGAAACTCACAGGCTGAGGGATGTTTACGATGGCATTCTGGTGGGCATTAATACGGCGCTGGCGGACAATCCTTCCCTGACAACCAGGCTGAAGGAGTATCAGGGCAGGAATCCTGTGCGGATTGTGGTGGACAGCCGGGCAAGGCTGCCATTGGAAGCGAAGCTGGTGACAGATGGCGCCGCCCGCACCATTGTGGCTGTGACGGCAGGGGCACCGGCAGACCGGGTGGAGGCACTGCGGTCAGCAGGTGCGGAAGTCATCGTGGCTGGCAGTGGCGACCATGTGGACATGCACAGCCTGATGGAGCAGCTGGGAGCCATGAAGATAACCTCCGTGCTGGTTGAGGGCGGCGGCAGCGTGAATTTTTCCCTCTTGCAGGCAGGGCTGGTGGACAGGGTATATGCCTTTATTGCGCCGAAGCTGGTGGGGGGCAGGGATGCCCTGACGCCGGTGGAAGGTGATGGCTTCCGTGAATTAAGCCATGCCGTGGAGCTGGAGGATATTCAGCTGAGGCAGCTGGGCTCTGATATGCTTTTGACGGGAATTGTAAAAAGAAATACGGAAAAATAGAAAAATTTTCTGTATCATGCAGGAAAAATCCAGAGGCATATCGTATATATAACGATGTGATTCTGAGTTAAAAGGTGAAGGACATGTTTACAGGAATTGTTGAAGAAGTGGGCAGGATAAAGGCCATAGGCAGCGGCGTGCTGCAGGTTTCTGCCAGCAAGGTGCTGGAGGATGTGCAGTTGGGAGACAGCATTGCAGTCAACGGTATCTGCCTGACAGTGACGGAGTTCAGCGGCAGCAGCTTTCGGGCTGATGTGATGCCGGAAACCATCAGGCGCACTTCCCTGGCGGAGCTGAAGATTGGCAGCCCTGTCAATCTGGAACGGGCACTGACTCTTTCCAGCCGTCTGGGCGGTCATATCGTCAGCGGCCACATCGATGGCGTAGGCAGGATTGTCTCGTTGAAGGACGACAAGAATGCCATTTTGATGAAGGTAGCGGCAGATGTGGGTATTTTGCACTATATTGTGGAGAAGGGCTCCGTGGCGCTGGATGGCATAAGCCTGACAGTGGCGGCGGTGACGGACAGGGATTTTACAGTGTCCCTGATTCCCCATACCCGCCAGGTGACAAACCTGGGCAGCAAGGGGGAAGGCTCCCTGATTAACATCGAGAACGATGTGGTAGGCAAGTATGTGGAGAAGCTGCTGCAGCCAAGGCAGGATGCACAGAACGCGGGGCAGCCGGAGTCTGGCAGCGTTACCATGGAAATGCTGCTAAAGAGCGGATTTTGACTGGCTGGCGCCTGTTTTTACAGGGCTGGTTTGGTTTGATTTTACTTTGATTTATTTAAGGCTTTGATTATTTTTATATTTTAAGGAGCGGTTATAATGGCAGATTTTGCAACAGTTGAAGAAGCAATTGAGGAAATCCGGAATGGCAATATGATTGTGGTTGTGGACGATGAGGATCGCGAGAACGAGGGCGATTTGATTGTGGCAGCAGACAAATGCACTCCGGAGCATATTAATTTTATGGCAACCCACGCCAAGGGGCTTATCTGCACCCCTGTAGAGGGCTTTATTCTGGACAGGCTGAAGATCGGGCAGATGGTGGTGAACAACACCGATAATCATGAAACTGCCTTTACCGTGTCCGTGGATGCCACCAGCACCACTACTGGCATTTCCGCTTTTGAGCGGTGCCAGACTGTCAAGGAAATGATAGATCCAAACTCCAAGCCGGAGGATTTCCGCCGTCCGGGGCATGTATTCCCACTGCGCTCCGTGCCGGGGGGCGTACTGCGCCGGGCAGGACACACCGAGACTACTACTGACCTGGCTAAGCTGGCAGGCCTCACTCCGGCTGGCTTCTGCTGTGAGATTATGGACGATGACGGGCACATGATGCGCACGCCGCGCCTCATTGAGTTTTCTAAGAAGCACGGCCTGAAGCTGATTACGGTACAGTCTTTGATTGAGTACAGAAAGCGGACTGAGTGCTTCGTGGAGAAGATTGCCGAGGCAGATCTGCCTAGCAAGTACGGCCATTTCCGCATTCATGCCTATGAGAGCAAGCTGGACGGCAAGTGCCATCTGGCTATTATGAAGGGCGAGGTGAAGGGCAAGGAGGATGTGCTGGTGCGCGTTCATTCCGAGTGCCTGACCGGGGATGCCCTGGGCTCCCTGCGCTGCGATTGCGGGGATCAGCTGGCTATTGCTCTGAAGCGCATTGAGGCTGAGGGTACCGGCGTGGTGCTGTACATGCGTCAGGAGGGCCGCGGCATCGGCCTGGGCAACAAGATGCGGGCTTATGAGCTGCAGGACCAGGGCAAGGATACTGTGGAGGCAAATGTGCTGCTGGGCTTTGCGCCGGATGAGCGTGATTATGGCATCGGGGCGCAGATTCTGGCAGATTTGGGGCTGACCACCATTCGCCTGATGACCAATAATCCGGCAAAGAGGGCAGGGCTTGAAGGATATGGCCTGAAGATTGTGGACAGGGTGCCGCTGGAGACGCCTCGTAATGAGTACAATGAAGGATATATGAAGGTTAAGAGAACTAAGATGGGACATATTCTGCACGAATAATATATAGGAGGAATGGAAAGATGAAGGAAGTTAAGGTTTTAGAGGGTATGCTTAATGCGCAGGGGCTGCGTTTTGGTATTGTGGTTTCCCGTTTTAATGAGTTTTTCACTTCTAAGCTGCTGGGGGGCGCACTGGATGCCCTGCATCGTCATGGTGCCAGCGAGGATGATATTACGGTGGCATGGGTGCCGGGGGCTTTTGAGCTGCCGCTGGTGTCCAAGAAGATGGCTGAGTCCGGCAAGTACGATGCGATTATTGCCCTGGGCACTGTCATCCGCGGTTCCACCACTCATTATGACTATGTGTGCAACGAGGCGGCAAAGGGCATCGCTCAGGCAAGCATGGCTACCGGCGTGCCTGTGTCCTTCAGCGTTGTGACTACTGAAAATCTTGACCAGGCTATTGAGCGTTCCGGCACCAAGGCTGGCAACAAGGGTGCTGACGGTGCTATGACTGCCATTGAGATGGCAAATCTGCTGCGCCAGATTTGATAGGCGTGTTGTGCTATCAGATGTTGTAGGGCAATTGATAAGGGGGAATTTACTGTGAAGATTGGTGTAATAAGCGATACCCACGGCTGCCAGGAGCATTGGGCACAGGCTTATGAAAAATTTTTCAAGGACGCGGATTTTATTATCCATGTGGGGGATGTGCTGTATCACGGGCCGCGCAATCCTATGCTGGAGGACTACAATCCGGCAGGGCTGGCTGAGAAAATCAATGCCTGTCCGCAGCCTGTGCTGATTTGCAAGGGCAACTGCGATTCCG
>CAMFES010000052.1 GCA_945949525.1 uncultured Veillonellaceae bacterium | reverse complement strand
ATTATTATACGATATTTCTCGTCAAAAATCAACCATTTGTTGTGACAGAGCCAAATCTAAAACTACCTACACTTATGCAAACAATTCTGCTCATAATAGCAGATTGCCTTGCGTAAGTATTGGCAGTAGCAGGTTGCGTCAGCATCCCCTCCCCCTTTTCAGGCTTGCTCGTAAAGTTGTATGTATCACTATGGTCACATATTATGAATGGAGTTTATTATTCTGTTGTATCTGTTCAGACAAAGAGAGGGGCGAGTTGGGGCTGTACCTATAGAAAACCTTTGTTGTGCCTCGGTGCTTAGCGATACGCGAGCTGAAAGCGAAGCGTGAGCTTAGCAGCCGCTAGGCACAATGAGGAGCGCGAGCGTGTTTTCTATAGGTATTGCCCCTGCTCACCCCTTTTTAATGTCTGAACAGAGTCCACGAACTAACAAATTAATTCAATTCATATTGTCACCAAAGTATCGTACAACCACTACGAAAAACTGAAATTTTCAATCCATTTATTTTTTAGTCCTGAAAGCCAAAATCCCTCAGAATATTATCCCTGTTGCGCCAGTCCTTCTTGACCTTTACCCACAGGTCAAGGAACACCTTGCAGCCCAGAAGCATCTGGATGTCGGCACGGGCCTGGGCGCCGATTTCCTTCAGCAAAGCACCCCGCTTGCCAATGACGATGCCCTTCTGGGAATCACGCTCCACATAAATGGTTGCCCGGACATACATGTCCCCGTTGTCCCGCGGCTTCATCTCATCAATATCCACGGCAATAGCGTGGGGAATTTCCTCCCTGGTCTGCAAGAGGGCCTTTTCCCGAATCAGCTCCGCTACAATCAGCCTTTCCGGCTGATCCGTCACCATGTCCTCCGGGTAATACTGCGGTCCCTTTGGCAGATGCTTCTTTATCTCAGCCAAAAGCCCGTCCAGATTGTTTTCCTCCTTGGCAGAAATCGGCACCGTAGCCGCGAAATTGTACCTGCCATTGTAGCCGGTAATAATCGGCAGCAGCTGCTCCTTGTCCTCCAGCAAATCCAGCTTGTTGATGGCAAGAATTACCGGCCTGTCAGTAGCCTGCAGACGCTCAAGGATGTACTGCTCCCCCGGTCCGAACTTCTCCGTGGCATCCACCACAAAGATAATGGCATCCACCTCCTTGAGGGTTCCCTCGGCGGCGCGCACCATGTATTCCCCCAGCTTATGCTTCGGCTTGTGAATGCCCGGCGTATCAAGGAATACCATCTGGGCATCCTGCTGGGTAAGCACGCACATAATGCGGGTACGGGTGGTCTGTGGCTTGTCGGACATGATGGCAATCTTCTGTCCGATGAGGCTGTTAATCAATGTGGACTTCCCCACATTCGGGCGGCCGATAACCGCCACAAAGCCGGATTTATGCGTCTTGGGGTCTATCGTAAATTTTGGCTCCGGCGGCAGCTCCTCCAGCCTGATTTCCTTGCCCTTGCTCATGGTAACCTGCGCCTCCTGAGCCAGAGGCAGAACCATGCCCTTGCCGTCACGGGAAATGCCCAGCTTGCCCATGATGTACCGCTGCTCCTCCTCCATCTCCATGCGCTCTTCTTCCTCCATGTGGTCATAGCCCAGAAGATGCAGCATGCCATGCACGGTCAGAAAGGACAGCTCCCTCTCCATGCTGTGGCCGTATTCCTGTGCCTGCGCCCAGGCACGCTCCAGAGATACAATAATATCCCCCAGCACCTCAAGCTCCGGCCCCTCCTCAATTTCCGGCTCCTCGCTGTCTACAAAGGCAAAGGACAGCACATCCGTCGGCCTGTCCAGTCCCCGGTACTCCCGGTTGAGCCTGTGTATATACTCGTCATTGGTCAGGGTTACACTGACCTCGCTGTTTTCCACGTCATACAGGGGGCCTGTAATCTCCACCGCCCGCCTGACAATATTTTCCAGTTCCTCCAGGCTGCCCATTTCCCCAGGCAGCTGCAAATTCTCAGGCTCCCGCCCGATGATAATCTCCATTAAAATCTCCTTTAACAAAATAACTATAGCTTGAAACCATCGCCTGATAACTACGTCATTACAACTACGACCTGACCTTATTTTCCAACGGCCGCCCTGTTCTCCTGCAGTTTCTTCTCATAAGCAGCATAAGCTTCTACAATCCTCGTTACCACATCGTGACGGATGACATCCATCGGCTCCATGCGCACAATGCCGATGCCTTTTACTCCATCCAGAATTTTGGCCGCTTCCACCAGGCCGGAGGTGACACCCCGCGGCAGGTCAATCTGCCCCGGATCGCCTGTTACCACCATACGGGAGCCAAATCCCAGGCGGGTCAGGAACATCTTCATCTGCTTATCCGTGGTGTTCTGCGCCTCATCCAGAATGACAAAGGCATTTTCCAGCGTCCTGCCCCGCATGTAGGCCAGGGGAGCAACCTCAATCACGCCCTTCAGCATCAGCTTCTGGAAAACATCCTGCCCCAGAATATCCTGCAGAGCATCATACAGGGGACGCAGATACGGGTCCACCTTCTCCTGCAGATCCCCCGGCAGAAATCCCAGCTTTTCACCGGCCTCCACCGCCGGACGAGTGAGGATAAGCTTCTCCACCTCCCGGTTCCGGAGCGCCGCACATGCCAGCACCACCGCCAGATAGGTCTTGCCCGTACCGGCAGGCCCCACGCCGAAGGTAATAAAATTGTGCTTGATGGTATCCACATATATCCTCTGTCCCAGGGTCTTGGGGCGGACATGACGCCCGCGGGATGTAACAAGAATGGTGTCGCTGAAGAGATTGTGCAAGGCCTCTCCCTTGCCGCCCTTCATCAGCCCCACACTGTACCGCACCTCATGCATGGTGATGGCCGTTCCCTGCCGATAGAGATACTGCAGCTCCCGCATAATCCTTGCCGCCTGCTCCACCTCAGCGGCCTCACCGCTGATGGAGATGCTTTCTCCCCGGCTGACGAACCTGGCATCAAAATTGTCCATCAGCACCCGCACAAACTCATCACGCTCGCCCAAAAGTGCCTGGGCCTCCTGCCTGTCCTGAAACTCAATGATTTCCTCTGCTGCCTTTTGCAATAACGCACCCTCGTTTCTATAAAAATTCAACCAATCTGTCTGATAAAATCCAAAGATTTAAGCGGCCTTTCAAATATGTGATGGAGATACCCCAGAAGCAGGGCCTCCGCCGCCACCAGCGTTCTGCCGCTGACCGTAAAGGATGGCTTGCTCTGCCAGTCCAGCTCCAGCAGCTGCAAAATAAACTCCCTGACCTCACTGCCATAGCCAAGCACATGGTACCCGCCCGGCTCACGCAGCTTTTCTGCACCGCACCTTGCGCACAACGCACCGCCCAGGTCAAAGGAAAAATACCCATCCTCCGCCAGCTCATGATTGCACTCGGAGCAATACTGATAGCTCATCTGCATACCGGAGTATTCCAAAAGCTGATAAGCCGCCGCCAACGCCGCCACCCGTGGATTGCGGCCGCCGAAGGACGCAAATATCTCCAGCAGGCGTCTGTACATATCCTGCTGGGGAAAATTCTCGATGGCCAGCCGGCTGGCGGTTTCCGCCACAAAGGCGCCATAAGCCATAGCCGTAAAATCTGTACTCATCACCCGGTAATCCCGTATCAGCGAACAGCTCCTGATGGTATCCAGCCTTTCCCCTTCCCTGACCTGCACCTCAACCTGATTGAACATCTGCAAGGAACCGGCCAGCGGGCTTTTCGGCCTGCGGCACCCAAAGGCCACAGCCTTGATACGCCCTTTTTCCGGGGACAGAAACGTTATGATTTTGTCTGCCTCACCCCAGTTTTTTATACCGATGATGATAGCCTCCGTAGTATATTGTGCCATCGCCGCTCACTCTGATTTCCATTTATCACTCTGCCTGCCGCCTTCGGAGAAGGCAGGCCGCAGTCACTAACTCTCCTAAAAATAGTCAGATATAGTTTATTGTACATCATACAGGCAAAAAAACAAAATAATTTTTTCATAAGTACACAAATGTGGTATGATTAGGCCGAGGTGAGCTTTATGTTGAATATTGGCAATCATGTATCCTCCTCCCGGGGCTATCTGGCCATGGGCAGGGAGGAAATTTCCCTGGGCGGCAATGTTTTCGCCTTTTTTACCCGCAATCCCAGAGGCGGCAAGGCCAAGGACATCAATCCGGAGGACGTTGCCGCTTTTCTCCGGTACAAGGAAGAAAACCACATTGGCAGGCTGGTGGCACATGCTCCTTATACCCTCAATCCCTGTGCCGCCAAGGACAATATCCGGGAATTCGCCCTCTCTGCCATGACGGACGATTTACAGCGGCTGGAATACACCCCCGGCAACTACTACAATTTTCACCCCGGCTCCCATGTAGGACAGGGGGCAGAAAAAGGCATCGAGCTGATTGCGAAGCTTCTCAATCAGGTGCTGAGGACGGAGCAGACCACAACCGTACTGCTGGAAACCATGTCAGGCAAGAGTACGGAGGTGGGCAGAAGCTTTCAGGAGCTGCGGGAAATCATCGACCGCACGGAGCTAAGCAGCCATCTGGGCGTCTGCCTTGATACCTGCCATGTTTACAGCGCAGGCTATGATATTGTCAACGACCTGGACGGGGTATTGAGGGAATTTGACAGGGTTATAGGCCTTGACCGCCTGAAGGCCGTCCACCTAAATGACAGCCTCACCCCATTCGCATCTAACAAGGACCGCCACGCAAAAATCGGCGAGGGCAGCCTGGGACTGGAGGCCATCATCCGCATCATCAACCATCCGCAGCTGAAAAACCTGCCCTTCATTTTGGAAACACCCAACGACAACGAAGGCTACCGGCAGGAAATCTCCCTGCTGCGGGAAAGCTATTCTGGATAAAGCAAAGGACATGAAGCGTGTACCGCAGGATGCGGTCCGCTCCATGTCCTTTTTTTATCCGTACTTCATCGGTCAATATTGCCGGAAATTACCATTCCTCGCCAGGATATTTCATGTTCCAGGACTTTCTCATGCGGGTCATAATCTCCATGACATCACGGGAGTATGCCAGCTGCATGCGGGAGGCATCTCCGCTCCTGACGGCCTCCTCCATATCCAGCATCTCATAGTACAGGGCGTTGGCAGTTTCCCCGGCCTCCACCGGCGTTACCTGCCCCGTTTCCGCGTCCACGATAACAGCCTTATCCGCCCGAGGATACTCCATTATCTCTATATACCCCTTTTCACAGCTTATCATGGCACGCTTAGGCTGCTTGGAGTGCATGGAAAGGGCCACTGTGGCCATCTGTCCCTGCCCGTTCTTCAACAGCATGGTGGCCATTTCATCAGAGCCTGTCGGCGAAGCCTGCCACTGGCTGACTATATCCTCCGGCTTCTCGTCCATAAAGCTCCTGACAATGGACAGGGCATATACGCCGATATCCAGCATGGCGCCACCGGCCAGCTCCATGTTGAAGAAACGGTTCTTCATATTGTATTCCTTGAAGCTGCCAAAGTTCATGGTAATCAGCTGTACCCTGCCCAGACGGCCGCTCCTGACGATCTCCCACAGCTTCTTGTAAAGGGGCATGTGCCAGATGGTCATGGCCTCCGCCAGCACCAGCTTCTTCTCCCCTGCCAGCGCAATCATCTCATCCAGCTCGCGGCTGTTCAGGGTGATGGACTTCTCCACAAAAAGATGCTTGCCGTGGGCCAGAGCTTTTTTCATGAAGCCGTAATGGGTGTTGTGGGGACTGGTGATATAGATAATATCCACAGCCTCATCCGTAAACATGTCGTCAATCTGGTCATAGACCTTCTGCACGCCGTATTTTGCCGCAAAATCCACAGCCTTCTGATGGGTTCTGTTGCCGACGGCATACAGATTTTTGCCCATCTTCTGCAGGGCCTCAGCCATCTGATTGGCGATTACACCCGTGCCCAGCACGGCCCAGTTCAAATTCTCCTTTGCCATAAAAACCTCCTTGGAAAAACAAAAAAACTCATCCTCCCACATTTTCCATATCCCCACCATTATAACCTATAAATGCGTTTTTGCATAATTTTCCATAAAATTGGCCGTTTTGCTTTTTGTATATTTTATTCATATTGTTATCATTTATGAGCGTTATAATAACAGCATGGGATTATTTAAAATTACTATGCTATATTTTTATTATATTATTGCCTTTATCTATAACAAGTAGTAAAATAAACCTATCGCAAATTTGTTGCACAAATTATGCCTGATAGAATCTGAGGAGGGAACCGTCTATGTTTAAGCGAATTCTTATTGCCAACCGCGGAGAAATTGCCGTGCGCATCATCCGTGCCTGTCAGGAGCTGGATATCGAAACAGTTGCCGTCTATTCTGACGCCGATGCCAACGCCCTGCATGTACAGCTTGCCGATTTTTCTTTCAACATCGGCCCGGCTGATGCCGGCGAAAGCTATCTGAACATGAATGCCATTCTAGCCGCAGCCAGAGAAACAGGCGCTGATGCCATTCATCCTGGCTATGGTTTTCTCTCAGAGAATGCTGATTTTGCCGATATGGTCACCAAGGCCGGACTGACATGGATAGGGCCGCTGGCAGTTACCATCCGCCAGGTAGGAGATAAGGACGTGGCCCGTGCCGCCATGGAGCCCTCCGGCATCCCTATGGCCAAGGGCAGTGACCCCCTTGTCAGCAACGAAATGGCCATGGAGGCCGCCAAGGCTGTCGGCTATCCTGTCATTCTGAAGCCCGTGTCCGGAGGCGGTGGCAAGGGCATGTTCGTGGCTCACAACGCCAAGGAGCTGACGGATATTCTCAACGTGGTTGACGTGGAAAAGACCAAATTTTATTTTGAGCATTACATTGAGCGGTCGCGCCACATCGAGGTGCAGATTGTGGCAGACAACTACGGCTCCATCATCCATCTGGGAGAGCGGGAATGCTCCCTGCAGAGGCGCAACCAGAAGCTGCTGGAGGAATCCCCCTCCATCGCCCTTACGGATGCCATGCGTCAGGAGGTGGGCCTGCTGGCGGTAAAGGCCGCCAAGAGCGTACACTATACCAACATAGGCACGGTAGAATTTCTGCTGGATTTGTCCAACAACCAATTCTATTTCATGGAAATCAATCCGCGCATCCAGGTGGAGCATGGCATCACGGAGGCCGTTACCGGTATTGACCTGGTGCGCACCCAGATAAAGATTGCGGCAGGAGAGCCCCTGGAGATTTCCCAGCAGGACGTCAAATTCCAGGGACATGCCATTGAGTGCCGCATCAACGCCGAGGACCCGGACAAAAACTTCATGCCGTCGCCGGGGAAAATCACCAAATGGCATGAGCCGGGCGGCCCAAGGGTACGCTTTGACAGCGGCTTTACCTCGGATTTGTCCATTGAGCCATACTATGATTCCCTGATTGCCAAAATCATCACCAGGGGGCGTACCCGCGGTGATGCCATCAAGATTATGGCCCGTGCCCTGAAGGAATTTCAGGTGGAAGGGGTAAAGACCACCATCGCCCTGCATCAAAGGATTCTGGAGGACGATTATTTCCGCACTGGCAATATCGACACGCAGTTTGTCAAGAACCGGCTGCAGGTCTATGAAACCACACCTTCCAAGCGCTCCCTGAAGGAGCTGAAGACCTTCGCCACGAAATTAAACGAGATAAATTATGAAAACCTTTTGAACCTCATCAATTGACCACTTTCCCGGCACCGGCCCTACTCCCTCTCCGACCGGTGCCACAAAAAAACAGGGATGCCGCATGCTCTGCCAGATGGTAAGCCATGCAGTCATCCCTGTTTTATTTTTAGCCCAGATACCAGTGAATAATGGCCTGTGTTCCCTTATCCTCCATACCGCGCCCGGCCAGCTGGTCATAAAGCTCCTTGGCCTTGTTCAGCCCCGGCAGCTCCATGCCCGCCTCCTCCGCCGATTCAATGGCGATGCGCATATCCTTCAAAAAATGCTTGATATAAAAACCAGGCTGGTCATCCCCCTTCAGCATGCGGCGTCCCAGATTGGAAAGGGACCATGAACCGGCCGCACCTGTTTCAATAGTTTCCAGCACCTTCATGGCATCCAGTCCCATTTTCTGCGCATAGGCCAAAGCCTCTGCCACGCCAAGCATGCCTGCGGCGATGGCAATCTGATTGGCCATCTTTGTATACTGGCCGGAGCCTGCTTCCCCGAAGTAATTGATGGTTTTGCCCATGGCCCTGAACACAGGCAAAAGCTCGTTGAAGGCTGCTTCATCACCACCGGCCATAATGGCAAGGGTAGCATTGCGTGCCCCTAAATCACCGCCGGATACCGGCGCATCAACAGAGGCAATCCCCTTGGCTTTGGCGGCCTCATAGATCTTCCTTGCCAGCTTCGGGCTGGAGGTGGTCATGTCTACAATAAAGCCGCCCTGCTTGGTGGACAGCACGCCATTTTCTCCCAGATACACACTTTCCACATCCTGCGGATAGCCCACCATGGAAATTACCACATCGGCCCCGGCGGCCAGAGCTGCCGGGGTATCGCGCCACTGCATACCCATATCCAGAAGCTCCTGAGCCTTTGCCCTGGTTCTCGTATAGACAGAAACCTCAAAGCCGGCCTTCTGCAAATGCTTTGCCATGCTGCTGCCCATAACACCCGTGCCGATAAAACCGATTTTCCTGATTGCCATGTGAATTCCCCCTGTTCCAAAAATTGCCAAAGCCTTATAGCTTTTCTCCTGACAGATGCATGCCTGTTGTCGTGACGGACGCCACCGGACGTCCGCCCCCATCTGTGATTTCTACCTCGAAATAGCTCATTTTCCTGCCAGCCTTGATGCAGTAGCAATTGGCATTCAACCTGTTATCCCGGGGCTGATCCATGTAGATGATATTGCTGCTTACCGTTACGGTAAAATTCCCCTCGTGATTGGCCGCCACCGCAAAGGCAAAATCTGCCAGCGTATACACTACGCCGCCCATAACATGACGGTGGGCCGCATAATGCCTCTCATCAATATCCAGATGGCATTTGGCACATCTGTGACCAACCTCGTCAATCACTACGCCCGTCAGCTCCACCGCATATTTGTCACGATAAAAATGCGCTCTGGCTTGTTCCAGTATCATAAACCGCTCTCCTTTGTCATAACCAGCTCCAGTTTTCTCTATGTCGTATGTATGGTGCTACAAAACACCCCACATCATGAGCCTGTTACTTAGCATTATAATATCGTTATGTTGGATTGTCCATATTAGAGGGAATTTCAGTTTTTCGTAGTGATTGATTGTTACTTTGTGCATATACTGATATAACTTGTTACTATGTGGACTCTGTTCAGACATTACAAAGGGACAGGTAGCGGTAGTACCCATCGAAAACACGCTCTCGCTCCTCATTGTGCCTCGCGTTACTAACATTCATCTATCGCCTTCGGCTCTGATGAATGAAGTAACGAGGCACAACAAAGGTTTTCTTTGGGTACATACCGCACCTGTCCTTTCCTGGTCTGAACAGATACAACATAATAATCAAATGATACTTAATTAGTATGATGCTATAGCAACTAATCGGACTTTACGAAAAGCCTGAAAAGAGGGGGGCGGGGAGGCTGGCGAAGCCTGATACTGCCAACCGTTGCATGAAGGGAAATTTACCTAAAATCAAATTTATCCTCATGTCCCATCCAATTTATCCCTCCATAGGATGGCTTGTACATCACTACCACAACATCAGGCCTAAATTCTTCCACATATTTCTGCACACTACCAGTAAAATGACGTATATCCAAAAAGGTTATATCTTTTAACCCCATGGTTAAAAACGGCAGAACAGAATCCACCATAGAATCTCTGATAATCAGTATTTTTTTATCATTGAGATGCTCATTCTTGAAATTATGTACATTTATTTCCGGCTGATCCCCATATCCATAGGCAGAATACGGATTAGCTTTATAAAAGTCTCGTTTTTCGACGCAAGACATGTCATACATGACACTAAAATCTCCCCGTGCATCTATCCCCAACGAAGCAATCTCAATATGGACATCCGTAGAAAATTTCGGGTAATACAAATCAAAATCATCTGCTGTAGTCTTGGCCAGAGTGACCTTTTTCCCTTGAGAACCTAAAAAATAATCCTCATAATGAACGACATCATAGTCATCCTTACAAAAATACTCAAAATTCACATCCACACCATAGTCAGCATGCAGCTTTTCCGCCAGCTTGCCTGCCGCCCACAGGGCCGTTATGGGTTGCCAGTGATGATCCGTACGGAAAAACGCCCTGTGCCAGCCTTCGTTTCCCATATCCTTATACATTTCCTGTCGCAAATCAAAAACATCTACGCCTCGCTCCTGCAGACCCTGCAAAAATGTGTCAGCATTCTGATTGGCATAATCCAGCCTATCCAGCTCCCTGTCCCCGAATGGATTACTTTTGCCAGGCGACTGCACATATAGCAATCTCCCACCCTGCCGCCTGATGGATTTATCAAACTCCGCCACAGCTGTGATATACTCATCCATATCTATTTTCTTGTAACAGTAAGTCAAATATCCATCCTGCATTTTATACACATCCAGGCCCGGAGTTACCACATCCCAGGCCAGCACCTTGTCTATACTGCGACCTGCCTCCACGAAAATGCTATAAAGAACCAGATGATCCCTGCACCATTTATCTATTTTTTCGCTTTCAATATTTTTCACATACCGTTTAAAGTTCTCCCCTCGCTGAATAGCTTTTGCCAATAAATTATTATCATCCTGCTGTTCAGCAAAGGGATATTTTTCTCCCCAATTTATAAAAATACCTCTTACATTACTTTTAGAATTATGCTGCAAAGTCGGCGCATCAAATAAAACAATCCGGATAAAGGCATTATCCATCCCCATTTTCTTGACCAAAACCTGCCGCGTGCCAAGACGCAAAAATATACTTGCCATAAATAGCACCAACACCATAAGGCAGCACAGCATTATTTTTTTCCGAAAACCTATTGCATTCATCTTCTCCATGCCCCCTTAAAAATTAAAGTATATAAACGGGTTATAGCTTGAACTAATGCATTTCAAAACGGCCAGCAAAAAAACAGCCGCCCCAAATAAAGCCTCCGCATTCCGTCCCCAGCTAAACCGATATACCTTTTCCAAAACAAAAGGTGCTACAGGCGCCGACAGCAACACCGCAGAAACGAAAACTACCCAGCTACCCGACAGATAATAAACAAAATTGCTATCCGTCATCCCGGCACTGCCAAGACCAAGCATCATCCCCATATACCAGACTGCCTGTCCCATGCTGGCGGAACGGAAAATAACCCAGCCGAAAATAATTGCCAGCAGGGCATACACATGGGAAAACCTGCCGATTTTCTCTGCAAAACCTGTCTGCTTCTCAAAAATCAACAACAAGAAATACCATAATCCCCAACACAGAAATGTCCAATTTGCACCATGCCATATACCAGTCAGAGCCCAAACCACAAAGAGATTCCACAGCCAGCGTCTTTTGCTGCAACGATTGCCACCTAAAGGAATATAGACATAGTCCCTGAACCATGAGCTTAAGGATATATGCCATCTGCGCCAAAAATCAGTTACACTTCCTGCAATATATGGATAATTGAAGTTTTCCGGGAACCTAAATCCGAACATCCTGCCCAAGCCAATTGCCATATCTGAATATCCTGAAAAATCAAAATAAATCTGCAGGGTATATGCTGCCGCCCCCAGCCATGCCGTCCCCACAGACATGGCCACACCGGCGCCAAAAATATTGTCAGCTACCTGCGCCATATAGTCAGCAATCAAAACCTTTTTGCCCAATCCATAAATAAACCGCAGCATACCCTCAGCAACATCTTCCAAGCTTTCCTGCCGCTCCATAATCTGCTTCTCAATCCAATCATAGCGCACAATAGGGCCTGCAATTAATTGGGGAAATAACGCAATATATAGTCCTGTATTGAATATGTTTTTCTGGGGCTTTGCCTTGCCATAATAAACATCAAAAAGATAGGATAGCAGCTGAAAAGTAAAAAAGGAAATCCCTATAGGCAAAGCTATATTTATACCAGACATGTCCTTTTGCAGCAACCAGCCCAGCTGATGACTGCAAAAGGTAAGGTACTTGAAAACAAAAAGCATAGCTATCAGGCCTGTACAGCCCAGTGTCAGCCAGCATTTTTTCCGCCGTCCTGCCTCTGACCGCCCTATTTGCAGTCCAATAAACCAGCCTGTCCCAATAGCAAATATCATCAAAAATACAAACAATGGCTCACCGTAGGCATAAAACAGCAAACTAGCCAGCAGCAAAAAATAGTTTCTGAACCTCCGTCCCGTCCATACAGGGTTATAATCTCAAACTTCGCAGGTGCTGAGCACCCGTAAAGCCTTGTGAAATCTATGTTTG
>CAMFES010000051.1 GCA_945949525.1 uncultured Veillonellaceae bacterium | reverse complement strand
TGCGCACCGACCATATCTCCGATGTGATGACGGAGCTGCTGGATGCCAAGTACATCGCTGTGGGCTCTCCAACCCTCAACAACAACATGATGCCTAGCGTGGCCGGCTTCCTGTGCTACATGAAGGGGCTGGCTCCGAAGGGATTGAAGGGCTTTGCCTTTGGCTCCTATGGCTGGGGCGGCCAGAGCATCGGCCAGGTAGAGGAAGGCCTGAAGGAGTGCAAGGTGGAAATCTGCCTGCCAATGCAGAAGATTATGAACACCCCGAATCCGAAGGTGCTGAAGGATTTGCAGAATGCCGTTATGGGCTTGAAGGAAGCATAAGCGCAAGATATTGAAGAGGCAGGTGCCGGTTCGTGATTCCCGGTACCTGCTTTTTGTTGCTAACAGGAGCGTGAGGTTTTGAGTATTTTAAACGTAGAGCATGTGTCTCACGGCTTTGGTGGCCGTACTATTTTTGAGGATGCATCCTTCAGACTGCTGAAGGGGGAGCATATCGCCCTGATTGGAGCCAATGGCGAGGGCAAATCCACATTTCTCTCCATTATAACGGGACAGATGACCCCGGATGAGGGCAAGGTGGAATGGGCGAAGCGGGTGACTACAGGCTATCTGGACCAGCATGCTGTGCTGAAGCCCGGCATGACTATTCGCGATGTGCTGAAAACAGCCTTTGATGAGATGTACAAGCTGGAAAAGGAAATGCTGGACTGCTATGATAAAATGGGCGAGGCGTCGCCGGAGGAAATAGACAGGATGATGGCAGATGTGGGTGATATTCAGGACATTCTGGAGGCTCACAGCTTCTATACGCTGGACAGCAGGATTGAGGAGGTGGCCAGCGGGCTGGGACTGCGGGACATAGGCCTTGACAAGCCTGTTGACGCCCTGTCCGGTGGACAGCGTACCAAGGTGCTGCTGACCAAGCTGCTGTTGCAGAGCCCGGATATTCTCATTCTGGATGAGCCTACCAACTTTCTGGATGTGGAGCATATCGAGTGGCTGAAGAATTATCTGCAGAACTACGAAAATGCCTTTATCCTGGTATCTCATGATGTGCCCTTCCTCAATGCAGTGACCAATGTTATATATCATGTGGAAAACGCCACCCTGACCCGCTATACCGGCAGCTACGAGAAGTTTCAGGAGATGTATGCAGTCAAGCGGCGTCAGGAGGAGGCCGCATACGAGCGGCAGCAGGCAGAGATTGCCAAGGAAAAGGATTTTATTCAGCGGAACAAGGCGAGAGTGGCTACCCGTGGCATGGCGAACTCCCGTCAGAAGCGGCTTGATAAGATGGAGCTTCTGGAAAAACGCACCGAGAAGCCAAAGCCTCACTTCAATTTTCAGATGGATCGCACGCCGAGCCGTTTCGTGATTGAGGCGAAGAGGCTGATTCTGGGCTACGATACGCCGCTGACCAATCCGGTGGATTTGCAGCTGGAGCGCGGCAAAAAGGTTGCCCTGAGGGGCGTCAACGGACTGGGCAAGACCACCCTGCTGAAAACACTGCTGGGGCAGATTAAGCCTATTGCCGGGAAAATTGAGCTGGGTGAGTTCGTCAGTCCCGGCTACTTTGAGCAGGAGTCCAACCGTGGCAATGACAATACGGCCATTGAGGAAATCTGGCAGGAGTATCCAGGCATGACGGAATTTGAGGTAAGGGCGGCACTGGCTGCCTGCGGCCTGACCAATGAGCATATCACCAGCAAGATGATGGTGCTGTCCGGCGGCGAGGCGGCAAAGGTGCGCCTGTGCAAAATAATGCAGAAGCCGGTGAATCTCCTGGTGCTGGATGAGCCTACCAATCATCTGGATGTGGATGCCAAAGCAGAGCTGAAGCGCGCCCTGAAGGAATACAAGGGAACGGTTCTGCTGGTTTCCCATGAGCCGGACTTTTATGAGGACTGGGTGGACAGCGTCTGGAATATTGAGGGCTGGACGACGAAAATTATATAATCAGGCAAAAAAACAGCCGGAGGCAGCAGGCAAAACGCCTGCCGTTTCCGGCTGTTTGTATCAGCATTATTTTATATTGCGGTTCGTCAGAACCGACTTATCAAAATGACTTGCTTGTTTTTTATTTGCAGGGCAATTATTTTGTTGCCATGGCAACATTGCTGTCAGTGTCCTCTTCATCATCAGCCAGGGCTTCCTTGCTCATGCGGGCGGCCAGGTAGTTGGCCGCCAGGGAGCCGGAAATGTTGTGCCATACGCTGAAGATAGCCCCAGGGATTGCTGCAGCTGCCCCGAAATGGAGCATGGCCAGGGAGGTGGCAAGACCGGAGTTCTGCATGCCAACCTCGATGGAAACAGCCTTTGCCTTGGCAATATCCATCTTCAGAAGCTTGCCGATGGCAAAGCCGCAGGAGTAACCCAGCAGGTTATGGAGCATAACAACTACCATAATCAAAGCGCCGGTTTCCAGGATGCGCTGGGAGCTGACAGCTACTACACCGCCTACAATCAGCACGATGGATACGACGGATACCAGCGGCAGAACCTTGACGGCCTTCTCCACAGTGCTGCGGAAAAGGGTATTGAGAACAATACCGAGGACGATAGGTGCCACTACCATCTTCAGGATGGACAGCATCATGGCGGAAAGGGAAATCTCAATCCATGCCCCTGCCAGCCACCAGGTCAGGAGTGGCGTAACGATAGGAGCCAGAATGGTGGTGGTCATGGTCATGGAAACGGACAGTGCCACATCGCCCTTGGCCAGATAGGTCATTACGTTGGAGGAAGTGCCGCCAGGGCAGGTACCTACCAGAATGACACCGGCTGCCAGGTCAGCAGGCAGGCCGAAGGCGGTAGCTAACAGCCATGCCAGGAACGGCATGATGGTAAACTGCGCCAGTGCGCCTACGAAGACGTCCTTCGGACGCTGGAAGACCAGCTTGAAGTCGCTGAGCTTCAGGGTCATGCCCATGCCGAACATTACCACACCCAGCAGGATGGTGATGTAGGAGGCCGACCATTTGAAGGTGGCAGGCTCAAACAGGGCGATTGCTGCGACCACGATAACAAATACAGCCATGTACTTGGACACGAAGCCGCTGAGTTTTTCCAATGAATTCATAATAAGTGCATCTCCTTTACAACTTTACATTCGATAAAATCGAATGTGACATGTATAATACTCCTATAAAACACATTTGTCAAATTTCGCTGAGAGAAAATGCAATTAATTATGCTGTTTGGCTGATACTTTAAATTTGACGAAACATATCCTGGGCGTAGGCTCTGATATCGCTGGGATTAACCATACGATACTTAGACTTTACTTCGTCAAAGTATGCACCTATGATGCTTTTTTCAATTATCCTGTCAGACGGCTCGAAAAGGGGAAGGCTTCCTCTGGTGACAAGCCACGGCGTTTCGTTATGTGTAAATCGCTCTAGAATTTTTCCGCTATAACAGCAAATATTGTTTATCACGCTGTCATATATCGCCTTTTCGCCTGCCGAGAAAACTTCGCTATTGAAAGAGGATGTACGCTCAATGGGATCAAATCGATAATCCCGGTAGCGAAAGTAAATGTCGCGGTAAACAGGCCCATGCACCCATGCCTGACAGTCTTCCTCAAAGAGAAAATCTCTGTGAAAAGCATAATGAAATCCCTGAACATAGTAAAGAGCTTTTTGGAGTGCCAAGGGGGTTATATCCTCACATTGGAATAAAAGGTATTGGATTACTGCATCAATTTTGGTACATGAGTTATTGCTGGATGAAAGCAAGGCGTCAACAGCATGGCGGCTTTTTTCGTATGCATGTTGTGACGGAAGATTTGCTTTATTTGCTTCCAGCAGTTCTGCGTAAATTTGAGGTTCGTTATAGATGCGTAAAAGTGTATCTGAATATTGTCTGGTAGGAATACTGCCATCGCTGTAGCGTGAATATGTCTGTTCACCCCAGCCTAGCAGGAGAGACAGCGGCCGTTTGCCAATGGCGTATTTCTCCGGAATGGCACGAATTATATCCAGTGGGATGATGCCGTTTTCCTGACGAAAAACATCATAAAGTGAGCGGAGATTGGCATCGGATAGCTCTGGAACATAGAGGAGAGAACCGCAATCCATGCATCGTGCTTCGCTTCCAGTATATTGATACTCTTTGCCTTTTATCTTTCCCACCATAGGTACAGAAGTTATGGTGTATTCTACATCGTTTCTACATTCTTCACAAAAAACTTTTGTTTTAATCATGACAGTACCTCCTTCCAATATGATTAGCGGAAAAGGTAGTCGATAGGCTTATTTCTTTTGTGAAATGAGATGACTACCGCCCGGCTACCCTTTGGCAAATCAATTATATTGAACTTAGTGTATACATCTACTGTTTCTTCTTCACCTTTATGGTACATAAAAGATGCTTGCTTGTCAATAAAAATGTACTAATTAGTGCGTTTTATATTTAGAGGAAGGACGTAGGAGTACATAGAGAAATATCTGAGGAAGTATGGTCACTACTAATAATTTCCTGCAAATTATACATTTCAAAAGCTAGATTTATCCACTTTAGACATTCCTGTATTAGATGTAATTTTTCATGTTCCCTATTTGACTTTTGTGGTATACTATAGTGTATGTGTTTTGCATTGTACATGCTTGTCTGTGCAGTGCAATTGCCATAATATGATTTTGAGTATGATTTTTCCATTGTGATGGTGAAAGGAGTGCTTTATGAAGCTGAAGGGAATGCAGCTGACGGATTGGCTGATTATAATTCTGATGACAGCGATTATTGCCCTGGATATGGATTTTGGCGATTTGCAGACGATAGATTATGTGTGCCTGGGAGCTTATGGCTTCTGGCTGGCAGCGCTGGTGGTGCGGCTGTACATCGTCAACAGGGAAAAGCAATAGCGTAGGATAACAGCGTGAATGATGGTGTGAATAATAGCGTGCATGCGTTATGAGTTTTTACAGGGAGGCGGACGATGAAACGCGTTTGTAGCTTTATATGCTGTGTGCTGCTGGCCTGCTCCGTACTGCTGACAGGCTGCGGCGGTCAGGGCACCGGCGATGCTGCCGGTGGCTCCGGTGACGGTCAGGCGGCAAAGGCAGCAGAAGCCGGGACGACTGGCGGACTTACAGTAAAGGTGCTGGATGTGGGGCAGGGGGATGCTATCCTAATTCAGACGGGCAGCCAGACTATATTGGTGGATACCGGTGACGATAAGTATTATGAGGATGGCAAAAAAGGCAAGGTCAACAACCAGCTTTTTGATGAGCTGCAAAAGGCCAATGTCACCGCCATCGACAAGCTGATACTTACCCATGCCCATGCCGACCACATTGGCAAGGCGGCACAGGTAATTGAAAAATACGGTGTGAAGGAGCTTGTCTATAACGGCATTCCTTCCACGAATAAATACTTTGTCAATGCCCTGAAGGCCGCTAAGGCTCAGGGGACGAAGCAGGTGAAGGTCAAGGCCGGTGATGTGCTGGACTTTGGCAATGGCGTGACATACGAGGTGCTTAGCCCCACGGCACAGCAGGTCAAGGAGGACACGGCTGCCATCAAGGCCGGTGAAAAGCCGGATATCAATAACCAGTCCGTGGTGGGCAGGCTCAGCTTCGGCAGCTTTGCCATGCTGCTGACGGGGGATGCGGAGTCCCCGGTGGAAAAGCAGATGGCAGCCTCCTACGGCAGCAAGCTGCAGTGCCAGCTTTTGAAGGCAGGCCATCACGGCAGCAAGAGTTCTTCTTCAAAGGAGCTTTTACGGGCTGTGAAGCCGGAGGCGGCAGTGATTTCTGCCGGAGCGAACAATCAGTACGGGCATCCTCATGATGTGACGCTGGAAAGGTACAAGAAGCAGGGGATAAAGCAGGTTTACCGCACCGACAGGAACGGCACGGTGACGATTGTCAGCGATGGCGGCGGCTACAGCATTTCCTGCAGCAAGTGATGTGAGGTGACGTGCCAATGATTGCAGGCTACATAGACAGAATAGAAGAAGACGTGGCGGTAATCCTTCTTCAAGATGGTGATTACCAGCTGAATTTTCCGGCGGAGCTTTTGCCGGAGGATATGGGCGAGGGCGATTATATCCGCCTGAGCATCAGTCAGGATGAGGCAAAAAAACAGGCCATGCTGGCGGAAGCATTGTCCTTGATGGAGGATTAGCGGATTCCGGCGAGGCGGTTTCAGGAAGGCCTTGAAGATAATGGTTGGATTGTATATAAGGAGTGCAGTGCATTTTGAGTTTAGTATGTAACAGGTTATGTAAGGTACTGCTGGTGCTGGCAGCCCTTGTGGGATTTTGGGGGCTGGCGGAGGATACCGGCAGGGCCGAGGCGGCGGTACAGCCCTCTCATGAGCTGAATTTTTTCAGATATGAGAGCTTTACTCATGAGGGACGGAACTGGCTGAGAATTGAGCTTGGCATCAAGGGTGGCAGTGTAGAGTACACAACGAAGGTGAAGGAGCTGACCCCCAAGCAGCTGCATGTGATTTTGCAGGATACCTGCCGTGGCAAGGTAAAATCAGACATTTCACTGGACAGGAAGGTTGCCAAATACCTGACGCTGAGGGATAACGGGGACAATTCACTGGATGTAATGGTTTCCCTGAACAAGCTGGCGGCAGATCAGGCCTATAAGATTTATTTTGCCGAGCCGGAAAGGCATGGCAAGAAGCCTTATCGCATGGTGATTGAGATTGCCGAGGACAAGCTGGCCAGTGAGTATGAGGAGGAGAAGCCAAAGACGCCGGACAGCTTTGAAAATCTGGCAGGGCACAGGATTGTGCTGGATCCGGGTCACGGAGGAAGTGACAGTGGTGCCAGAGGGCATGGCGGATTGATGGAAAAGACGGCAACTCTGGCTATTTCCAAAAACGTTGCGGCTATTCTGAGAAGCTCCGGAGCAGTTGTAACCATGACGCGGGATACGGATGTGGATGTGTATGGCCCGCTGGCCAGCGACCATAATGAGCTGCAGGCACGGGTGAACGTGGGCAACGCCAATCCTGGCAACGAGATTTTTGTCAGCATTCACTGTGATGCCTTTACTTCTCCGACGGCTCACGGTACCAGTGCTTTTTATTATCAGTCCAGCTACCGGGGCAGGCTGCTGGCAGAGTCAATCCATCAGTCCATTGTGGAGGAAACGGGGCTGGCCAGCCGTGGTGCCAAAACAGCGAGATTTTATGTTATCAGGAATTCGGCCATGCCGTCGACCCTGATAGAAACAGCCTTTATCAGCAATTATCAGGAGGAAGCCCTGCTGGGGGATCCTGATTTTCAGTACAGGATTGCCGTGGCAATCTGCCGTGGCATCAGCCAATACTTTAAGATGAGGTAAAAGATAGGAGCAGAGGGTAGATATGAAGTTGAGAAATATTTTGGTCATAGTTCTGGCAGTATTGTGTACAGTGGTGCTGGCAGGCTGCGATGAGCAGAAAAAGACGGAAAGCGGCGGCAGTGCGGCAGCGGTCAGCAGCTCGACTGCTTCCGGCAGTTCAAAGTCAGCCGGGCAGGAGGCGGCCGTGACGGACATAAGCGTGTATTATCCGGATGTGAATGCTACCGGACTGGTGGCAGTAACCAAGAATGTCAAGGTGAAGGGGCAGGATAAATACAAGGCGGCAGTGGAGGCGCTGCTGGCAGGTACTGATGACAAGAGGCTGACCACGGTTTTCCCGAAAAAGACAAAGCTTTTGAAGGTGGCTGTCAGCGGAAGCACGGCCAGGGTGGATTTTGACAAGAATCTTACGGCCGGTTTTGTAGGTGGTTCCACCGGAGAGGAGATGCTGGTGGGTTCCCTGGTAAACACGCTGACGGAATTCCCGGAAATCAAGAAGGTGCAGATTTTGGTGGAAGGCAAGGAGATAGATTCCCTGTCCGGGCATCTTGACCTGAGCAAGCCGGTTAGCCGCATGAGCGAGCTGATAAAGAAATAAGGCGGTTATACCGGGGACGGTCCTGGCAAGCTGCATGGTGTGTTTATGGAATGTTAAAATACAGCGTATAGGATATATGCGTGCAGAGGCGCCGCAGAAGAGCTTTGCTTTTCTGCGGCGCTTTGTGTATTTTTTCGGGTATAAAATACTATTTTTCCTGTAAATGGTTTACTTTATTATTTGTAATTGTTATTATAGAACTGCGTATAATAAATAGCAGTGTTTTATATTGATTTGTCGGGAGGCGTTTCTGTACAAGCCTGCCGATGTGAAGCTTTGAAATGTATGAGGAGGTGGTTCCTATGCGAAAGCTGGGACAGGATGCCCTTGCCGTAAAAAGGGCGGAGCAGTCTTTTGACAGAAAACGGAGAACAGTAGGGCTGTTCGGTGCGCCGCTTCTGGCGTTGCTGGTTTTTATGACGCCTATTGACGCACTGACCCTGGAGGCGCACAAGCTATTATCCATTATGGTGCTGGTGGCTTTGTGGTGGATCACGGAGCCGGTACCAATCCCTGTAACATCGCTTTTGGGGCCTACCCTGGCTGTTATGACCGGCGTGGTCAAGGCTGATGCCGCCTTTGCGGCTTTTGCCAACCCCATGATTTTTCTCTTCATGGGTGGCTTTATTCTGGCGAAGGCTATGATGCTCCACGGACTGGACAAGCGCTTTTCCTATTGGATTTTGTCGAGAAAATGGGTCGGCTCCAATCCCCGCAGGATTTTTCTGGCCATAGGCATGGCGGCGGCCCTTTGCTCCGGCTGGGTCAGCAACACGGCAACGGCTGCCATGATGCTGCCTATCTGCCTGGGGCTTCTGTCTGCCATCAAGGAAATGCTGGCGGCCAATGGCAAGGAGATAGATTTGTCAGAGTATAAATACGCCACGGGCCTGATGCTGATGACGGCCTACAGCGCCTCCATCGGCGGTGTATTGACGCCAATCGGCACACCGCCAAACCTGATTATGCTTGGCTTTTTGGACCAGATGGCGGACATACATATTTCCTTTTTCCAGTGGATGGAATGGGGATTTATAGCTATGGTATTTTACTTTGCCATTGCTTATGTTGTGCTGATAAAGCTGTTTCCGGCTGATGTGGAGCGGATTGACGGCGCGGAGGAGTTTATTGCAAACAAGATTGCCGAGCTGGGCAGCTGGACGAAGGCGCAGAAGAATACCCTGATTTGTTTTGCTGTGGCTGTCATCCTCTGGGTTACGCCGGGCTTTTTGGGCATGGTGCTGCCTCCGGGGGATCCGGTGCTGAGAATGTACAACCGCCTGTTTCCGGAGGCGATTGCCGCCATGGGCGGTGCCCTGCTGCTGTTCTTGATGCCGATAAATTTTTCTGAGCGGCGGTTTACCATCAAATGGGATGAGGCCAAAGAGGGTATTGAGTGGGGTACCCTGATTTTGTTTGGTGGTGGCCTTGCTATGGGTTCCATGATGTACAAGACCGGGCTGTCGGCCTGGATTGGTGATTTGATTGTGGGCAGCATGGGGGGCAGTGTGTCACAGGTGACTATAGTGGCTGTATTTTCTGTGATGGCGCTGCTGCTGGCGGAGCTGACATCCCACACGGCGGCTACCAATATGATAGGGCCTCTTGCCATTACTGTGGCCTTGTCGGCAGGAATCAGCCCTATTCCTGTGGCAGTGGGCATAGCCCTGTCTGCTTCCCTTGGCTTCATGCTGCCGGTTTCCACGCCGCCGAATGCCATTGTGTATGCAACAGGCTATATTCCTATTACGAAAATGCTCAGTACCGGCGTGTACATTGATATTATCGGCATCGGCTGTGTTACCATCCCGCTGTCCATCTATTTTGTGACCTGGGTATTGGGGTAGAAGGCGGACTGATGGCGTGTGATATGTTGATGTGTTGATATGTTAAGTTTTTTTGGAAGGGGGTGGAGATGTATGAGGCGTATTTTTCTGTTGGTTCTGGTGCTGGCAGGCTTGTTTGTTCCTTCTGCTTCTGCAGAGTATTCCGGCGATCAGCAGGTCAGGGAATTTATTCCCTGCATCGCCGGTATCTGGGTAGATGAGTCCGGGCATCGCCAGATGCACATTTTTGGCGGTCAGGACGGCATCAATACCTTTCGGATTACCAGTATTCGCGATTGGCAGGGGAACAGTCAGGATGGTTCTGCCGTGATTACGGTGATGGAAAAGCGTGGCTCCCGTGAAATATCCGTGGAATATCACAGGGATGGCGCTGAAAGCTGGCTGCTGCTGGATGGAAGGCTGAAGGTTGTGCCGGAGCAGCATGAGAAGGTGCATGCGGAATCGGTAGGCGGTGTGATGCTGGATATGCCGCTGATGCAGCTCCTGCGGCTTTATGGACCGCCGACGGATTATCTGGAGGAGGCTGCGACGCAGGCTCTCTGCGGTGTGGAAGGCTATGCCTGGTACTACAGGAATGAGGGCTGGCTGGTAACCTTTGACAGAAATTCCAGCACGGTGGACAGGATTTTCCTGTTCCCCGGCAGCAGCAAGTTTCTTGACAGGGCTGTGCTGAACTGTGATTCTCCGCTGGAGCGGTTTGCCGGCCTGTATGGCCTGCACAAAACGCCTGCAGCTGGTGACATATTTCATCTTGGGCAGCAGGAGTATCTCAGCTTTGCCGGATATCCCGACTATATCTGCCTGAGCATTTACGCCAAATAGCAGCTGGTATATATGCTGTGCAAAACAGGGACAAAGTGATATGTATGCATTCTGGGAGGAATGTTGATGATATATCACTTTGTCTTTTACATTTATGACTGTTTGTGATATACTATCCCTGCTTTTTGTTTAGTGAGTTTTGAGGAGGCAGAAAAGTGGATCTTAGTATAGTTGAGTTGTTGAAAACCGTGATTCTGGGCGTTGTGGAAGGGCTGACAGAGTGGCTTCCCATCAGCAGCACAGGACACATGATTCTGGTGGATGAGTTTATCAAGCTGGATGTTTCCAAGGCGTTTATGGATATGTTCCTGGTGGTAATCCAGCTGGGGGCAATTCTGGCCGTAGTGGTGCTGAATTTTGAGAAGCTGAATCCGTTTTCAGGCTGGAAAACCCGGCAGGAAAAGAAGGATACATTTCAGCTCTGGTACAAGGTTATTTTGGCCTGCGTACCGGCGGCGGTTATCGGCCTTGCTTTCAATGACTATATGGAGGAGCATTTCATGACAGCTCCGGTGGTGGCTGCCACCCTGATTTTTTACGGCGTGATGTTTATTCTGGTTGAAAACTACAATAAGAACCGCCGCCCCAGCGTCAGCGATTTGAGCAAGCTGAGCTACAGGACTGCGTTTATCATCGGCATGTTCCAGGTGCTGTCCCTGGTGCCGGGTACTTCCCGTTCAGGCTCAACCATCCTGGGCGGTATTCTCTTTGGTACATCCCGTTATGTAGCGGCAGAATTTACCTTCTTTTTGGCGATACCTGTAATGTTCGGTGCCAGCCTTTTGAAGCTGGTGAAGTTTGGCTTCCACTATACCGGGGCCGAGATTTTCATTCTGGTGGTGGGTATGGCTACTGCCTTTGTGGTTTCCATACTGTCCATTAAGTTCCTGCTGCAGTATATAAAGAATAATGATTTCAAGGCTTTTGGCTATTACCGCATCGTGCTGGGCCTGATTGTGATTGCATATCTGTTTTTGGTGGGGGATCCGACCCTGCAGTAATGTTGCAGTTGATATTTTGTGGTAGTCTTTACGTGATATTTATGTGAGCGTTTGGCACCTGCTTTGATGAATGGCTGATAGAAATGAGCTATTACATCGGGCAGGTGCTTTTTCCTGTTGTAATTTATGGTATAATATGGGATGTAATGTTTTTGCTGAATGGAGGAAATGTGTATGAGAAGGTTTTTGTGTGGGGGGCGGCTTTGGCTGGCGGCAGTTCTTGCCTGCTTTTTGATGGCTGGTGGTGCAGGTGTGGCAGGGGCTGCAGATATTCAGGACAGGCCGGAGGCAGCTTCTGTGGTTGCGGTGCCGGAATATAGTATCAAGGTACATAAGATTTCTCATATTTTGGAGCTTTATCAGAATGGTGAGGTATATAAAAGCTATGGCTGTGCTACCGGCATGAATACTGGTGACAAGCAACGTCCCGGAGACCACAGGACGCCCTTTAGCTGGGGTTATATTATGGCTTCAATTCCAGGTGCAGAGCCATGGACACCTAGCGAGTATGTGCCATTTGTGGTGGACGAGGTTCTTTATGCCGGTGACTGGACCCATGATTTTGGGGATGGCAAGGGAGAGATTGCCGGTGCCTATGGCCCTTGGTTTATTTCCTTGAACACCGGTTGGGACGGCATAGGCATTCATGGCACCCACGATGAAGACAGCATAGGCACCAATGCCTCCGAGGGATGCATCAGGCTACGCAACGCTGATTTGCAGGAGTTGAAGGACATCATCTGTCAGGTGAACGGCGGCATCGGGGTGCAGGTTGTGATTATGGAAGATTGATGATTGGCGAGTTGTGATTTGTGATTTGTGCGTGGAGCTATAGGATGCCGCAAAGAATAAGAGGTGGTTTTATGAGATTTGTATCATGGAATGTTAATGGACTGCGGGCGTGTCTGACTAAGGGGTTTATGGAATCCTTTCGCGATATGGATGCGGATATTATGTGCCTGCAGGAAACCAAGATGCAGCCGGAGCAGG
>CAMFES010000050.1 GCA_945949525.1 uncultured Veillonellaceae bacterium | reverse complement strand
AGAGGATAGGGAACAGGTACTGCATGCCGTTCTTGGTCTCTACCGCAAAGCCGGTGAAGGCCGGGAACAGCTCAGGATTGATATCAGGATGTGCGCCCACTACGCCGATAAAGGCAATAAACAGCATGGCGTAGAGCAGGAAGGAGCTGAGATAATCGCGAGGCTGCAGCAAAATCCATACAGGAGTTACGGAAGCGATGGCGATATACACTCCTACCACATACATCCAGGTCTGGTTGGAGAGATAAATAGGATGCCAGTTCATGCCTACAGCCAGGCAGAAGATGATGGCTGCGATGCCGAAAATAGTGGTCACAGTCATAGAGGTGTGCCTCTGATAGACAAAAAAGCCAAAAACTACTGCTACGGCAATAAACAGCAGGGACACCATGGCCACAGAGGCCTGGGTGGAGCTGGCGGCCACATCCACTACGCCGTCCTTGACAACAGCGCCGAAGGTGCTGGCTACGATGGCGCCGAAGGCGGCAACCACCAGAATAATAGTCAGATAAGTAAATACGGTAAACAACACCTTAGCACGGCGGCTCATGTTCACATCAATGATCTCACCAATGGACTGTCCCTTGTGGCGGATGGAGGCAACCAGCGCTCCAAAGTCATGGACGCCGCCAAAGAAGATGCCGCCAATCAGCACCCACAGGGCAACAGGCACCCAGCCGAAAATAGAAGCGGCAATAGGGCCGGTAATAGGACCTGCACCGGCGATGGAGGAAAAATGATGCCCCATCAGCACAGGCGCCTTGGCAGGCACATAATCCATGCCGTCAGTCATGGTATGGGCAGGGGTTGGCGTGCTGTTGGTTTCGTCAACGCCCCATTGTTTGCAGAGCCAGCGGCCATAAAAGGTGTAACCGCAGGCCAAAATTGCTGTACATATCAATAGAAGTACCAGCGTGTTCATGTAAGAGACCCCTTTCAAGAAAATAATATTCTTTTCAGATTTTTCTCCATGCACCTGCCGGCTTTGTTGACAGCAACGGACTGCGTATCAGTAAGGCAGGCCGCCAGCCGCACATCCATCCAGCCGTGAAATGAGAAAAGGAAGGTCTTGTGAATACTGCATTTTTTCAGTGCCCTGAGTGCATCAGGTTCGCAGGAGCTGCAGACAAAGACGGGTGTAATGTAGGTATACATGTGACCCGCTCCGATGTGTGCCAGCTTCATGCCGGAGCTTTGGGCGTCCTGCAGGCATTGCTCAAAAAGCGCAGTCGTCAGGACGGGCATTTCATACAAAAAAATAAACTCCTCTGATTTGGCAGTCCACAAATTGGCCTTGCGGGAGAGGATGAATCCTTCAGCCTGCTCATAATACTCGCAAAGGGCACGCAGAGGCAGCCGCTCATTATCGTAAATGGTTATATTGTAATAAGTGCGATAGCTGTCCAAAAGCCGGTTTATTACTTCGTCGCGGGTATTAGCCATGCTGAAAAGTATCCCTCCATATCTGAAAGTTTTATGATTATAACACACTTAAGAAAAAGTGTAAAGGAAATGTAAGAACAAAAAGAAAATGTATTTCATATATTGCTCTTTGTTTCTTGAGCGAGGATTATTTCTATAAAAAAAGTTTCTGCACTCACACAGGAAACAAAGATATTATAAATTTATTACATATAGCAATAAGAAATAAGAAAAATGTTAATATATCATCTGTCTGTTGAAATAGTCTGTCAGATTGGGTATAATGTAATAACTATGTGTTAGAAATTTCCATAGAATATACAAAGAAGAAGCGTATAGTATACGTTGAAATTTCTTATAGGGGAGGAATTTCCTTGCTGATGAATGGAGCGCAGGCTGTATTGGAAAGCCTGAAGAGGGAAAATGTTGAAGTAATATTTGGTTATCCGGGTGGTGCGGTGCTGGATTTGTATGATGCACTTTACAAGACGAAGTATCCCCATATCCTGACCCGCCATGAGCAGGGGGCTGTCCACGGGGCTGACGGCTATGCCAGGGCCACTGGTAAGGTGGGTGTCTGCTTTGCTACATCCGGGCCGGGAGCTACCAACCTGATTACCGGTATTGCCACTGCCAACATGGATTCTATTCCGCTGGTCTGCTTTACCGGGCAGGTAACAAATCCACTGATTGGCAAGGATTCCTTTCAGGAAGCGGATATCGTGGGGATTACGACGCCTATTACCAAGCACAATTATCTTGTGAAGAAGGCGGCGGAGCTGCCACGGGTAATCAGGGAGGCATTTTTCATCGCCTCTACCGGCCGTCCGGGCCCTGTGGTGATTGATATTGCCAAGGATGTATTTACCACGGAAATTGACTATGAATATCCTGACAAGGTGCATCTGCCGGGCTACAGCGGTGATTTTACCGGGGATGAGAGCCAGCTGGCAGATGTGATGGAGGTTCTGGGAGAGGCAAAGAGGCCGCTGTTCTTTATCGGCGGCGGACTTACCCTTTCCAATCAGGCAGAATTGTTCCGTGAGATTATTGATAAAACCCATATCCCTGTGGTCAGCTCCCTGATGGGGCTGGGGTGCATCCCGTCCAGTCAGGAGGGCTTTTTGGGCATGGTGGGCATGCACGGCTCCTATGCCGCCAATATGGCTGTGCAGGAGTGTGACCTGCTCATAGGTATCGGTGTTCGCTTTGATGATCGGGTTATCGGCAAGGTGGATGCCTTTGCGCCAAAGGCAAGGATTGTGCATTTTGAGGTGGACAAGGCGGAAATTAACAAGAACGTGGTGGCTGATTTCCCTGTGGTGGGAGATTTGCGCTGGTCCATGCCGATCTTTGCTAGTCTTCTGCGGGAGTCTGCCGTGGACTACAAGGGACGCTATAATGCATGGCGCAGCCATGTCATTGAGATGAATGGCACGCATCCGTTTGAGTACACGACCAATAACAACTACATCATGCCCCAGGAGCTGATTGAGAAGGTCAGCCAGCTGGTGGATGATGATACCGTGATTGTGACCGATGTAGGTCAGCATCAGATGTGGGCGGCTCAGTTCTTCAACAGCCGCAAGCCGCGTCAGTTCCTGACCTCCGGCGGACTGGGCACCATGGGCTATGGACTGCCTGCCGCTCTGGGAGCAAAGCTGGGACAGCCTGACAAGAAGGTGGTACTCTTTACCGGCGACGGCAGCATCATGATGAACTGTCAGGAGATGTCCACTGCCGCCGACAACAATATTGATGTGAAGGTTGTCCTCCTGCACAACAGGGTGCTGGGCATGGTAACCCAGTGGCAGCGCATGTTCTACGGCAAGCGTTATTCCCAGACCCTGCTGGGGGGCAAGACTGATTTTGTAAAGCTGGCGGAGGCTATGGGCATGGCTGCCTGCCGGATTGAAAAGCCGGAGGATTTGGAGCCGATGCTGAAGGACGCGTTGAACTCTGACGGGCCTATGCTGATTGATGTTATGCTGCCAGGCAACGAGGATGTACTGCCGATGGTAGCGCCGGGTGCCTGCCTCAGTGATATGGTTTTGGGAGGGGAAAAGGAATGAAAAAGTATATTTTGGCCGTGCTGGTAGACAATAAGCCAGGCGTTCTCACCCATGTGTCCGGCCTTATCAGTCGCCGTGCCTTCAATATTGAGAGTATTTCTGCCGGTTATACGGAGGAGCGTGATGTTACCCGCATCAACATCGAGGTGTCCGTGGAGGATGACCGGGAGCTGGAGCAGGTGGTGCATCAGCTGGGCAAGCTGATTGATGTTATAAAGATTGTCAACCTGGGGCAGGTGGACTCCATTGTACGGGAGCTGGTGCTGCTGAAGGTAAAGGCACAGAAGGATACCCTGGCAGATATCCGCAATATCGTGGATATTTTCCGGGGAAAGATTGTGGATGTGAGCCCTGAGAACGTGGTGATTGAGCTGACCGGCTCCCGCAGCAAGATTGAGGCAATCTGCGAGATGCTGGCGGAGTTCCAGATTATTGAGATTGCCAGAACCGGCGCCATCGCCCTTTCCCGCGGCCCTGTGCCTGTGAAAAATATGTAAGAATGTGGTTGACATTTTTGCCATAAATGATATACTGTTAGTAACGGATAATTATTATCCGTTAAAGATAGTGTGTATTTGTTAATAGGAGGTATCTGTTATGGATTTAAAGGGTTCAAAGACTTTGGAAAACTTGAAGGCTGCTTTTGCTGGTGAGTCCCAGGCTCATACCAAGTATCAGTATTTTGCTTCCCAGGCAAAGAAGGACGGCTATGTTCAGATTCAGAACATCTTCCTGGAGACTTCCAAGAATGAGAAGGAGCATGCCAAAATCTGGTACAAGCTCATCAATGACGGCGTAGGCAAGACCCCGGAGAACCTGAAGGCTGCTGCTGCCGGTGAGAATGAGGAGTGGACCTCCATGTATCCTGAGTTTGCCAAGGTTGCCCGTGAGGAAGGCTTTGACAAGATTGCCGAGCTGTTTGATGCTGTTGGCGCTATTGAGAAGGAGCATGAGGAGCGTTACAAGCTGCTTCTGATTAACGTTGAGCAGGACAAGGTATTCAAGGCTAACGAGAAGGTTATCTGGCAGTGCTCCAACTGCGGCTATGTATGCACTGGCGAGGCTGCTCCTGAGGAGTGCCCTGTATGCGCTCATCCGCAGGCACATTTCGTAGTGTTGGACGAAACTTACAAGCGTTAAGATAATTTGCCTGAAAGGGAGGCTGCACAGCGTTTGGCAGTCATTTCTGCAATGGTTTTGCATCGAGAAATCCTCTGTTTTTCTACGGAAAATAGAGGATTTTTTTCTATTATATAAGCATAGGGGAGGTAGAACGTATCATGCTGACGTTATTTGATCAGGAATATGTATGGAATTTAGAACGTGAACGTATTAGGCAAGAAGCTTTTGCAGAGGGGTTCATCCAGGGGCTTCTTTCAATTAGGAATGCAGAAAAAAATGAAATAGTACAATTACTGTTGGATGAAAATATCCGTCCTGATGTTATCGCTGAGGTTGTTAAGATACCGGTGGAGCAGGTGATTGCCATCGGCAAAAAACAGATGTAGTGTGATATGGCATCTGTTCATTTGAATTGAATGTATCTTGTATTTATGATATAATACGTATGTACACAATTAAATATGAAAATGCAAGGAAGTGAGTTGTTATGAGCATAAAAGATATAACTAAGTGGAATAAGATGACGCTTAAAAATAGTTATATGTTCAGGCTCGTCATGGAGAAAAACAACTTATGTAAACCCCTTATCGAGAGAATACTTGGCATTAAAATAAAGTCGCTGTCTTATGTAGAACCTGAAAAAAGCTTTGAGTCAAAATTAAGGACGAAAGGCATCCGTCTGGATTTATTCGTTATTGATGAAGATGGTGTAGCCTATGATATAGAGATGCAGATGGATAACAGCTATAAGAAGTTTCTCGGCAAGAGAAGCAGGTACTATGTATCTCTCATGGATAATGGCGCCCTGAAAAAAGATGAGCCATACAGCCAGTTGCGAAAATCTTATGTTATTTTCATCTGTACTTTTGATCCGTTTGGCAAGGGATTGGCGAAATATACCTTCAATGCCATTTGTAACGAAGACCACAGCCTTGTGCTGGATGACGGTGTAACCCGAGTGTTTATCAATACCGAAGGTGACAGGCACAAAATAAGCAGGGAACTTGCTAATCTGATAGATTATATCTCTACCGGGGCGGTGACAGATGATTATACACGCCAACTAGATGAAAGGGTTCAGGAACTCAGGAATGATACAGGAGAGGAAGTGAGCTACATGACTTATATGCAGACTATGATGGAAGCAAGAAATATTGGCTTTGATGAAGGGCTCAATCAAGGGCTCAGTCAAGGACTCAATCAAGGACTCAGTCAGGCAAATCAAAAAACTGCAATGGGGATGCTAAAAGATGGCATGCCGGCAGAGATGATAACTAAATATACTGACCTTACATTAGAGCAGGTAAATGAATTGGCTGCTTCTTTGCATTGTGTGCATTAAATCTACGTTACTAATCAGTGCTACCTGGAAAACTAGGTAGCACTTTTGTTAAACAGCTGTAGTGTAATATGGTATCGTAATTGCGGATAATGCTGGCAGGCATGGGAGATTTTATGGCAGAGAATACATTGAATTTGAAGCAGATACAGGAGAAGCTGCAGGGGGAATATGACAGCCAAAGAAGGCATATCGTATTTTGGTATGATGATGAAGGTTATTTTGCAGAAGATGTGGATAACCTTGATTGGGGCGGCTCATTTTAGCTGTAGCGGAACGTTGCCGGAGATGGCAGCTGAGTATCGTGAGCGCAGCTGCCATGTGGATTTTTGCTATCGCATGTTTTATCTGGCCTACGACAAGGCGGAGTGTATGGATAAATTCGCCCGGCTGAGAAGCCTGGTGGAGAATATATACATCAATCAGTATCTGGGGCGGTTATTGCCGGCCTGGAGCAAGGCTGTGGCGGAACCGGGAGCTATGAGGACAATGTCGCGCCAGAGGGATTTTGGATGATGTGGGGATTTATAGTGTCAAGCTGGGAGAGGTGCTGAATACTGCTGATGGCAGGTATATTTCCTTGCCCTCTGCCAGTAATGTTTTCAAGGCCAAGGGGGGAAGCTATAATTATGTGCATGGTGGTTCATCCCCTCAGGAAATGCTGTTGCCGGTGCTGGATGTCAAGCTGGAAAAATATCACCTGGAAACCACGGTGGCACGCATATCTATGCTCAGCCTGATGAATACTATTTCCAGCCGCAGGGTGACAGTTGAGTTTTTCCAGGCGGAGCCTGTCAGTGATGTCATCAAGGAAACATCCTATAAAATTTGTTTTGCGGATGAGGCAGGTGCTGCCATCAGCAACGAGAATATCTATGTTGCTGACAGCCGGGAGCCGGAAACCAATAAACGTTTTTTCAGATTGCAGTTTATGCTGAAAAATCAGCCGTATGATACAGGCAAGCAATATTATCTGACCATTACGAATATCGATTCTGGCATGGAAATTGCCAGGCGGCCTATGAAGATTGATATTGCCATAGATTATGACTTGGGGATTTTTTGACAATTTTATCTTAATGTGGCATTTGTGCAAACGGAAACAGTGCAAATGAAGATTGCGTAAAATAAAGCAGCCTGTTCGGGGCATGGAGATATGCCCCGAACAGGCTGCTTTATTTTTGGTTCGCGTATTCGTTTATTCGCTTATGTGCCGATTTGCTTATGGATGGAAGGTGATTACTTTTCCTTCTTGCCTTCCTCCTTGGCCTTTGCTTTTTCTTCGGCGTTTTTCTTCTTGGCAGCGGCCTTTTCAGCCTGGCGTTTTTCCTGCTCCCGCTTTGCGTAATCAACGCTGAGGCTTGCCATCTTGTGCTTCATGGTCATCATTGGATGCTTCAGGAACATGCCCTTGCTGGAGGAGGTCATAATCTTCATGAACTCGGTGTTTTGAGCCTTGCCGAAGCACTGCTGCTCACAGCGGTCGCAGATTGGCTTGGTGATGCCATACGGGCAGCGGTTGATTTTGGTCATGACGGTGGCCAGAAGCGCGGTACACTTCGGGCAGAGCTTCTCGCCCTTGGTGCTGTGATGCTTGTTGCAGTACACACCGAAAGTTTTCTTGATGTTTGCCTTTTCCTGAGGGATGGTGTTCTTGACCTCAGGCTGTTTTTTCTTTGGTAAAAATCTGTCAAAAATACCCATAAATAAATGCTCCTTTATAAATCAGCGATATGCTGTGTTGTTCCATCTATAAATTGTACTTTGAAATCAGCAGAATTGCAAGTAATATATTTGCGGACTAGCAGATTATATTGGCTGGCAGCATATTATTTGTCATTTTGCAGGAATATAGCATTTGTTTATAGAATATATATCACAAGAACATTGTGTAATTGGGTTATTGGCAAGGGGGAATTTTTATGGAGAGCAAGCTTGCAAAGGCACTGAGGCTGAAAAATCATCCGGTGGCGGTGTATCGCTCGGATGCGCTGCCGGAGGGGGCCATGCAGTTCCGGGAAGGGGTATGGGGCTGCGTGATTGCCATGCTGAACACAGTGGCAAAGAAGGGGCGCACTGCGGCTTTTTGCCGTGAACGGGTGGAATGCATTGGCGGCAAGGCAGGATTGGGGCTGGAGCCGTATCCTCATGGCTTTATCGAAAAGTTTATTTCTACAGGCGAGGGAATACCGCGTCCGGGGGAGTGGTACAAGCAAAGCCCGGAGCTGGCACTAGAATTTATGGATAATATTCCAGTGGTGCCAAAGAAAAAATATGTGGTATTTCGTCCGCTGGATGAGGTAGGGGCTGAGGATGAGCAGCCGGAGCTGGTGGTGTTTTTGGTAGATCCTGACAGGCTGTCGGCATTAGCAGGGCTTGCCAACTACGATACGCCAAATCAGGATAATGTAAAGCTGCACTTTGGCGCAGGCTGTACCCAGAGCGTGCTTTACGGCCTGGATGCCCAGGAGCGGGGACAGCGTACCTGCTACATCGGCCTTACGGATTTGTCCGCCCGCAAGGTCATTGACAAGGATATTCTCTCCTTTAGCATCCCATATCAGCGGTATCTGGAAATGGAAGCCAACGTGGAGGAGTGTTTCTTCAAGACGGAAACCTGGGAATATATTGCCAAGCGCCTTGATTGATGCATGAAAATTTTATAGTAAAAGCAACTCCCTGCCAACTTCTTGGTAATGAAGCTGGCAGGGAGTTTTGTTTGCCATGAAATTCTATATTAAAGCTATATTTTATATCAGAAACGTTATAAATTGAATATGCTTTTTAGGCATAATCAAATATTTGATATAGGTATTGGATAATAGCTCCCTGATTGCGTAAAATAAAATTGCATTCAGAAATCAGGAGGTGACAGGAATGCAGTGGAAAAGAGTTTTAGTCCTGGTGGCGTCAAGAGCGGATAATGCTGTATATAAAGGATATGGCAGATGTGACATATTTGATAAATGTGCAAGATATAACAGATATGGCAGGCCGCGATATCCGGGATGTGGGAGGCAAGGAAAATGCTGAGAGCTTTGTTATTAATCGGTATGGGGCTGCTGTCGCTTTTGTGCATGGCATGCGGCAGCGAGAATAATTCAGCTGCGGATGGTGAAATCGGGGCATGGCTGGACAGCCTGAAATAAAAGATAAATATGCATTAATAGCAGGAGGATAGGTTTATGCAGCTGAGAAATATCGGTGTTTTTCCTATGGGTGAAAAGAATGAGGCCTATGCAAAATACTTCAAAGGTCAGAGCTATCTGAATATGCTGTCAACGGAGCAGGTGGTTATCGGCAATGTGGCCTTTGAGCCAGGCTGCCGCAACAACTGGCATATTCATCATGCCGAATCCGGCGGTGGTCAGATTTTGCTGGTGACGGCTGGCAGGGGGTATTATCAGGAATGGGGCAAGCCTGCCCGGGAGCTGGCTACCGGTGATGTGGTGAATATTCCTGCCGGGGTGAAGCATTGGCATGGTGCGGCAAAGGACAGTTGGTTTGCCCATCTGGCAGTGGAGGTTCCGGCAGAGGCTGGCCATACTGAATGGCTGGAGCCGGTCAGTGATGAGGACTACAACAGCCTGGTCTGAGATTGCTGTCCTGGTGCGGGGCATGATAATTGATTATTGTATGATATGAAGTGAAAATATAGTTGCTTTTGAGATGATTTTTGCATAAGATAAGTGACTAGGGGCTTAGTTTATGTAAGCGGTGTTTGTTTGCAAGGAAAGAGGGGGATGGCTTGGATATACGGGTATTACGGTATTTTTTGGCGGTGGCAAGGGAGGAAAGCATTTCCAGGGCGGCAGATGCCCTGCATATTACTCAGCCGACCTTGTCCCGGCAGATGATGCTGCTGGAGGATGAGCTGGGGGTACAGCTTTTTAACAGGACAAATAAGATTACGCTGACGGAGGCGGGGGTGCACCTGAAGCTGAGAGCCATGGAGATTGACAGCCTGATGGATATGCTGGAGCGGGATTTTTCCTCCCAGTCGGATATCATGGGGCGGCTGGCTATCGGCAGCGGCATTTACAGTGCTTCCAACGAGGTGTTCCGCGCCTTACAGGGCTTTTCCCGGCAGTATCCCAAAGTCACCTATGAAATTCACACGGCTACTGCTGACAGGCTGAAATCCATGCTGGATAAGGGGCTTTTGGATTTCGCCATTATGATGGAGCCTATTGATGTGAGCAGGTATGAGTATTTTCGCCTGCGCACCAGGGATAAATGGGGACTTTTGCTTTCCGCCAGCCATCCATTGGCAAAACAAGCGAGTATTTCCGTGCAGGAGCTGAATGGGATTGAGCTTTTGGCAACGGGCAGGCAGGCAATTTTTAATGAAATCAGCTATCTTTTAGGGGAGCAGGCCAAAATGAATATCCGCGGATATGTGAATCTGATGGATAATGCCCTGCCGCTGGTGGAAAATAGTGACTGGGGCTGCCTGACAATCGATGGGGCGGTAAGCTATCTGAACCCGGAGCGGGTGGTCTTTCGTCCGTTTAACCCTGTCATAACCACCAATACAGTGCTGGCTTGGCGGAAATACGGCATGTCCTTCGGGGTGGCCAGTGCCTTTTTGGCTTATATCAAGCAGGCGGGGCTGCGGCAGGAATGAGATTTTTGCGAAATTTTGTGGCTGTTATCTTAGAAAATAGTTTATGAAGCGGGATATGAAGCGTGGAGGTTGGTTTATGGCAGATGAGCGCAGTCAAAGCAATACACTGCATGATAATTTTTTGAAAAATATGGTCAGGCATTTATGCAGCCTGCGGGCGATAATACCGCTGGTGCTTGTCCTGCTGGGGATAGGTCTGTATTTTCTGCCTCAGACGCGGCTGCACAGGGCTGCCAGCAATCAGCTTTATGCTCTTTTGCAGGATGGGCAGGTGCAGAATTTGCGGCAGATGGTGACAGAGGATAACAGAACCGGAAGGCGGATTATGTGGCAGTCGGCAAGCCCCATGGAAGCGCCGCAGGTGGTGGTGCGGCTGGCAGGTTCGGAGGAAGGGGAGCTTCGCTATGATGCGGTGCAGGATTTCTGGGCGGATGATGGCAGTGAGAATTATCAGTACACGGCATTAGTGGACAAGCTGAAGCCGGGGACGGAGTATGAGTATGCCATTATGGACAAGGACAGCTGCAGCAACTGGTACAGGCTGAAGACGGATAGTGCAGAACGGCCTTTTAAGATGCTGATTTTTCCTGACTCCCAGTCGGCGGATTACAGCGGCTGGCAGAAACTGGCACAGGGAGCCTGGGAGCGCAATCAGGAGGCAGAGCTGGTGGTGAATATGGGTGACTTGGTGGATAATGGGGAGGACAGCAGCCAGTGGCGTGCCTGGTTCCGGGGGCTGGACAATATCATCAGCCAAAGTGCCTTTGCGCCTGTGATGGGCAATCACGAGTGCTATGACAAAAATTGGCAGATGCGATTGCCGTCTGCTTATCTGGGGTATTTTCAGACACCTGCCAATGGCAGCAGCAAATATGACAGGTATTATTATTCCTTTGATTATGGTGCGGTGCATTTTGTGGTGCTTTGTACTTCTGATTATGAGCTGGAGGCTTTCCAGCAGGATTTGTTGGCGGAGCAGATGGCGTGGCTCAGGCAGGATTTGAGCAGCTCCGATAAGCCTTGGAAGGTGGTGCTGATGCATCGGGATGTGCTGCAGTACAGGATTCATAACAGGCCGGAGCGGCTGGAGGGCTTTTCGGAGGAAGGGATTGCATTTATGCCTGTCTTTGAGGAATTTAATGTGGATGCTGTGCTGACAGCCCATCTGCATACCTATAGGAACCGGGGGCATCTTTTCCAGCGTGACAGCGCGGATAAAGGGCCTGTGTACATTCTGACAGGTGTTGCCGGTGATGTGCGCTATCCGAATCTTTGGATTGACCATGCGCTGGACAGGGTGACTGCGCCACAGCCGGAAAATGGCAATTACCTGACTATGGAGGCATCTGCTGATACGCTGGATATTAGGTGCTATCTGGCAGATGGAACGCAGATTGATGAAGTCAGTCTGACAAAGTAAATTTCAGTTTGTCGTAGTGCTTGTTTGTTACTTTGGCGATATATGTAAGTTTTATTGATTAGTGCAGGGGAGCTGTCAGGTAAATAATAGCAAATATCCCATGGGCGGTTACTTTTTTACATTGTTGTGTATAGACTTACGGTCAGACCTTTTTATAGAGCATCAGGGCAGTACCATCGCAGGCACGCTCGCGCTCGGAGGGGTGACAAAACCCTATTTCCATGATTATTTTCGGTCTAAATCCTTGTCTGCGTTGTTGTCGTCGGTCGGCATGGAACCACCATGCCTTCCTCCTCCGCCTAGCATACAAGGATTTATCCTCGAAACTAATTCATGTCGATAGGGTTTCATCACCCCTTGCGCCTAGCGGATGCTAAGCTCTTGCTGCGCCTACGGCTTGCAAGGTCGCAGCACAAGACAACGCATCGCAGTTGTCTTGTGCTGGGTGATATGCCACCGGCATATCACCCGCCGCGCACCGAGGCGCGTCTAAGTGCCATGCGAATGGTACATGCCCTGATACTCTTTAATAGGTCTGACACAAAATTTCCCCAAATCTGCTTATAAAGTCAACCGCCCATAAAATTATCTGCTGATAGCTACAATCCTGCGACAGCTCCCCACCTACTTATCAGAAAGCTCTTATATTTGCTACAGTAACATAATAATACATTACGAAAAGACTGAAAAGGGGGGCGGGAGGCTGACGAAACCTGTAATTGCCAACCGTTGCATAAATATAGTGCAATCAGACAATTTCTTTGTCCATCAATATAATCTGCATAGGATAGAATACTAACCATAGTGCGGGTATATAGTGACGATAAAAGAAACACATGAAAAGGGGGATAAGAGCAGATTGTCTTGCATAGTTGTTGGCAGTAGCAGGTTGCGTCAGCATCCCCTCCCCCTTTTCAGGCTTGCTCGTAAAGTTGTATGTATTACTATGGGCACATACTATGAATGGCATTTTATTATTCTGTTCTCAAACTTCGCAGGTGCTGAGCACCCGTAAAGCCTTGTGAAATCTATGTTTG
>CAMFES010000049.1 GCA_945949525.1 uncultured Veillonellaceae bacterium | reverse complement strand
TGTTTTCTATACATATTGTTGCTGTTTTTTTTTGTTAGTAGTAGAATAATGGTATAGAAAATATTAAAATATCATAATATGTGTACATACGTGGGGGAAATATATGGAAATCAAGGATATGCAGGCTTTTTATGCCATTGTTGAGGAAGGAAATATAAGTCATGCGGCTATCAGGCTGAGCATTGCCCAGCCTGCCCTGAGCCGTCAGATGAAGAAGCTGGAAACCAGTCTGGGGGTGCAGCTTTTTGAGCGGGGCAGCAGGAGGATTCGCCTGACGGATGCAGGGCAGCTTCTGTATTCCAGGGTAAAGCACATTCTGGGCATGGTGGACGGCACCCTTCGGGAGATTACGGATATCGGGTCCGGGGTGGCAGGCACCATCAAGCTGGGAACTGTTACCAGCTCCGGGGCCATGCTTATTCCGCAGCTGGTGGCTGATTTTCATCGGGCCTACCCTATGGTGAATTTCAATATCTGGGAGAGTGACGGCGCTCGCATTCTGGAGCTTCTTGACAGCCATATCATAGAGCTGGCCATCACGAGAACCCAGGTGGACAGCAGCACCTACGAATCCATCGTCCTGCCGGACGAGCCTCTGGTGCTGGCCATGCACAGGGATTTGTGCTGCTGTGGCGAGGACCCGGAGAAGATACATATTCACGAGCTGGCTGACAAGCCTCTACTGGTGCCTCTGCGCTGGCATACGGGTTTTTTGGAGCAGTGCCAGAAGCACAGGTTTGAGCCGAATATCCTGAGCGTCAGCGACAGCCAGATTCAGAATATCCTGTGGACCCAGATGGGCATCGGCATTTCTCTGGTGCCTTTGTCCGCCCGCAGCATGGTAAATTCTGACAAGGTTATTTTCAAGCATCTTGTAGAGTCGGAAATTCATACCCATACGGTGGTGGCATGGCTGAAGAATCGCACCCTGTCCAGCAGCTGCACCCATTTTCTGAATCTGTTCCGCAAGAAATATGTAAAGAAATGAGCGTGAAGGATATGTGTCACTTATGTGCAAGGCTGCTGATAGATGTATAAAGGAATGGTGTGAGATATATGAAGGGGCGCAAGGTACTGATTGTTGAGGATGAAAAGCGGATTGCCCGTTTTTTGCAGATGGAGCTGGAGCATGAGGGCTGTGTTGCCGCTGTGGAGGATAATGGCAGCCGCGCCTGTGAGCGTATAGCCGGTGAAAGCTACGATATTGTGCTTTTGGATGTGATGCTGCCGGGGATGGATGGCTTTGCTGTGTGCCGGAGGGTGCGGGAGTTTTCACAGGTGCCGATCATCATGCTGACGGCCCGTGATGATATTGAGGACAAGGTGCAGGGGCTGGATATAGGTGCGGATGATTATATTACCAAGCCTTTTGCTACGCCGGAGCTTCTGGCCAGGATGCGGGTGGTGCTGAGGCGCCAGGGAGCCGGAGGGCAGGGTGCCGGGGGGCAGGCTATGGCTTCGGCTGATGGCGGGGAGGTGCTGTCCGTCAGGAATCTCTCCATGTATCCTGTCCGTCATGAGGTCATGGTGGGGGATGTTCCTGTGGAGCTGACCAAAAAGGAGTATGACCTGCTGGAATACATGCTTCGCAATAAGAGGATTGTGCTGAGCCGTGACCGTATTCTCTCCAATGTCTGGGGATATGAATACGTGGGTGATACCAACGTGGTGGATGTGTATATACGCTACCTGCGCCAGAAGCTGGATGACAGGTTTGGTGAGAAGTATATTCACACCATGCGGGGGGTAGGTTATGTTATCAAGGAGTAGGGCACCGCGCTTCCTGCATAAGTCAGGCCTTTGGCGGCGGCTGGGGCTTTGGCGTTTGTCCCGCCTGCCCAGGATGCGGATTTCGGTAAAGCTGACGCTGGTGTATGCGGTGCTGATGGTGGTGCTGCTTTTTGCCACCTGTGCCTTTACGGCGGTGGGGATTTATTATACCCAGTATCATCAGGTGGAAAGGGAGCTGTCCTTTAGTATTTTTGATGCACTGCATCAGCTGGAAAACCGGTTTGGCAGTGTGGAGGAGCATGTGACGGATACCCTGCCGCGGCCGCCTCATTTCAAGAATGGCGAAAGGGAGCGGGAAAAGCGTGTCTACATGGAGCATGACAGCATCAAGCCTGATGCGCTTTTTGGGCAGGCGGCAGGCGGGGATGGCGCTGCCGGCAGCCGCAAGGTGATCGTCAGCCGCGATGATATCCGGGAGAATATGGCGGAGAATATGACCTTTGGCATGGTGCCGGGGGTGTTCCTGAAGATAACGGATGTCCATGGGGATGTGGTGTATGATACGGATGTGTATTCGCCGTCTTTGGCGCAGCTGCGGGCGCATATCAGCGGGCAGCCGCCCTTGTGGGCAAATCCCAATTTCCAGGTGGTGGAGATTGGGAATTTTGTGATTTATTACAAGGAAGTGCCGGTGGTGATTGCCGGGGAGCCTTACAGCCTGCATTTTTTCAGGACGATTACTACGGAAACAAGGCTTTTGGGGCTGATTCAGCAGATTTTGCTGGTGGAGATGGTGCTGGGGCTGGTGCTGGCCCTGTTCCTGGGGTATTTTGTCAGCCAGAGGCTGCTGCAGCCTATCCGCAGCATGACGGATACAGTGAAGTCCATCGAGGTGAGCGAGCTGGACACCAGACTGGAGGTATCCTCAACCAAGGATGAGCTTTCGGAGCTGGCGGTGACCTTTAACCGCATGCTGGAGCGCATTCAGCGGGGCTTTGACCAGCAGCAGAGGTTTGTGTCGGATGCGTCCCATGAGCTTCGCACTCCCGTGACGGTGATAAAGGGCTACTCGGATATGCTGAGCCGCTGGGGCAGGCACGACGAGGAAACACTGCAGGAAGGGCTGGAGGCCATCGGGTCGGAGGCGGAGAATATGCAGGAGCTGATTGAGAAGCTCCTGTTTCTTGCCCGCGCTGACCAGAAGCGGCAGATTATTCATAAGGCGCCGTTGGATATGCAGGAGCTGGTGGGGGATGTGTTCAGGAAAATGCAGCTGGCATATGGCAGCCACCAGCTGCAGCTTTTGGCCAATGAGCCTGCCATGGTGCTGGCGGACAAGGTTACCATGCGGCAGATGCTGAGGATTTTTCTGGAAAATGCGGTGAAGTATACTCCGGCAGGGGGCGTTATCCGCCTGTCCTCCGGCCATTGTCCTGATGATGAGGGAAGCCTTGAGCTGGTGGTTGAGGATACGGGCATCGGTATTGCCTGTGAGGAGCAGGAGAAGATTTTCCAGCGGTTCTATCGGGTGGACAGCTCCCGCACCAGGGAGGCGGGCCAGCCGGGGGGAACAGGCCTGGGACTGTCTATTGCCAAATGGATTGCCGACCAGCATGATATAAAAATCAGGGTGGACAGCCAGCTAGGAGCAGGCACCAGATTTACACTAATAGTACCTACGATAATAAGTGTATAATTTTCTTGAAGTGTATTTTGATGTTGATACAGGACATAGACAGGAATGGCTATACTGGTATCGGCAAGCCTGAACCTTCGGGGGCAGATCTGTCCGGATATTGGAGCAGGCGCATTGATGGCACCAACAGACTGGTATATAGGATAGATGATGAGTATATAAGGATAGTACAGTGTGGTTCCCATTATAGGGATAAATAACCTTGCTAAAAACAAAATTCGTACCGGTTGCAGTGTTTTGCAACTGGTACGAATTTTGTTTTTTGGCAGGTTGGAAATATAACACATGATATTATCAGAGTACAGCTGCTTGTTTGCCTATGCTGACAATCTTGTCCATGGTCAAGCCGGTTATGCTGACAATCTGTTCCAGGCTGAGCTTGTTTTTTAGCATACTGATAATAATGGAATTTTCTTTTTCCGCGCGTCCTTGCTCAAGCCCTTGTTCAAGTCCTATACGCAGGCCGTTATTATGGATAGTCTTTGCCTCGTATTCCAAAATCTTGCCGCCCATGATATTTTCAGCTCCCTTCCCTCCGTTGGGGGTTAAAAGAAATTAAAATGCCTGGGCGGTCATTACTTCATTGGGAAATCTAGAGATTACCTTTAGGTATGAGTTGGCGGTAGCGTCTAACTGACGCCGGCCTTGTTCCCAGTTCCGCAGGGTAGCTAATGGAATGCCAAAGGCACTGGAAAATTCCTGTTGGCTCATATTTAGCTTTTCCCGGACTTCCCTTGGTTGTACGGTGTATACTGAAGATTTGCGAATGCCTTCAACATGATGTCCTTTGGCGTCCATGAGAGCCTCGTTTAATCCTTCGAGAATAGCTGCTGCAGAAGTAGAAATATTATCTTCCATTATTCTCAGCCTCCTTTTTACGTAGAGCTTCTTTTAATTGACTAACAGCATTGCTGAATAATTTTTTCTCATGTTCAGTAAGGTTTACCTGAACATTTTTGGGGTATGCAAATAGAAGGTAAATAGGCTGATTGGCGTTGTAAAAATAGTATATTATACGGGCACCGCCACGTTTTCCGTGTCCATTGCTCTGCCAACGTATTTTACGGAGACCGCCGGTACCTGGGATTAAATCTCCTTGCATATAGTTTATGCCTATAAAATTTTTGAATTCAATTTGCATATCTTTATCCCAAATGGCATCAACAGCTTTTATATATGGTGTTGTTTCAACTATGACCTGTGGAATAAGATTTTTATTCATATCAATATTATACGCCATTGACGCATGTGGGTCAATGGCGTATTTTGAATGCTTTATCAGTGGATAAATGTTTTTGTCAGGTTAGAAATGCCACAGGAGCTGGCGTTGGCACCGATGTCAGCATCCTGTGCTTGTGGCACTACTGATGTTTACAAATGAATATCCTTTCGGTGTGGTTTAAGGTTGTTTGATAATACATGATATTATCAGAGTACAGCTGCTTGTTTGCCTATGCTGACAATCTTGTCCATGGTCAAGCCGGTTATGCTGACAATCTGTTCCAGGCTGAGCTTGTTTTTTAGCATACTGATAATAATGGAATTTTCTTTTTCCGCGCGTCCTTGCTCAAGTCCTATACGCAGGCCGTTATTATGGATAGTCTTTGCCTCGTATTCTAAAATCTTGCCGCCCATGATATTTTCAGCTCCTTTCCTTACTTTTGCATAATTTTTCGCCAAATGAATATTAACCATGTTACTAAATTCCAAAATGGACTTTCGCGTCAGTTCATCAATATCTCCCAGTGCCAGAAGCGCATCCAGACCCTTTACTATGGTCTGCAGGGAATTCAGCAATTCTGCCAGCTTGTCGCTGTCCTCCTCGCAATCCTTTAGGGATTTTTCTACTACGAACAAATAAAAAGGCAACAGAATCAGCAAGCGTTTGTTTAACATAAAATCTATAGTGTAATTCTGCATCTTGGCTATGGGAATTTTATAATCTACACTGCCGCCAGGTGTTTTCAGCTCTATGCGCATAAAATCCGGCGTATTGCGATTTGACCTCAAAAACAAAACCGCAGCATGGGGAAACTCTAAAACGATGCTATCATTTTCTTGTATAACGTCATCCAACGCTATGCAGGCACCGTATTCAAACAGCCTTATCAGCATGCTGCTATCCGCTGTACTCTGGCATTCAAGATGGTACTTTTTCACAGTGCCATCCTTGTCTATGATCCGAAAATAAGTATCAGTTATACGCTTCTCTACAGTGCCATCAGGCATTTTCTGCTCATGGGTATCCTGCAAAAATTCAACTCTGGCTTCCTTGCTATAATTCTCAACAAACAGCTCATTTACAAACGCTACCAGCAGATTCGGAAAATCATGCACTATTGTGCGCCATACATCGTCGTAAATTGTGGCTTTATATTCCCCTATTTCCATATAAGCACCCCTGTATATATTATAACAAATCATGTCTATCAAAACAACATTTGTTTTGTGATTTATTATGCCATACCGTGGCTGGAAGCGCTTTTTCACTTTTGCCATCACCTGCGAAACACTCACAGCAAAAAAATATCTGCCGGTTCACAGTCCGGCAGATATTTTGGTTAGGTTAGAAATGCCATAGGATGCTGGCGTTAGCAGTGCGGGTGACATTCATGTTGCCATGCTAGTTCAAGGTTTCAGCTGGCAGGAACGCAAGGCAGGGAAAAAGTACCCAAAGAAAACCTTTGTTGTGCCTCGGTGCTTAGCGATACGCGAGCCGACGGCGAAGCGTGAGCTTAGTATCCGTTAGGTGCAAAGGCATCACGGAACCCTGTTGCCATGAATAGTTTCGAGGATAAATCTTTTGTATGCTAGGCGGAGGAGGGAGGCATGGTGGTTCCATGCCGACCGACGACAACAACGCAGACAAAGATTTAGACCGAAAATAATCATGGATAATAGGGTTCTGTGATGCCTAGGAGTGCAAACGTGTTTTCGTGGGTACTTTTCCCTGCCGCGAGCCAAGTCGAGTCGAGCCAAGTCAAGCCAAGGCCTGCCAAGCATATTACGCACATCAAATACCCCAACCAATTAAAGCTTCTAACGCATCTGCACGTCCGACCACGAAGGGGCTGGTGGAAAAGAGCATCATACGTCCTTCAAACGCACCGGCAAATCCATCCACCACCTCAGCAAAAATTCGCAATCTCCGTATACAGCTTATCCGGATTTATCGGCTTGCTGACATGGCTATTCATCCCATGCTCAAGACACTTCCTGATATCCTCATCATAGGCATCCGCAGTCATGGCAATAATAGGAATTGTCGCCCCATCCTGATGATGGGAGCGGCGTATCTTGTCAGTAGCCTGATACCCGTTCATCACAGGCATGCGAATATCCATGAGTATCAGCTGATATGTCCCCTCCGGCGCATTCTCAAAGGTATTCACCGCCTCCACGCCGTTGCTGGCCACATCCAACGTGGCTCCCTTGCTCTGCAGCAGCATGGTGGCAATCTCCTGATTCAGCAGATTGTCCTCCACCAGCAGCACATGGAGATGCTTAAAATCAAAATCCTTCACATCCTTGTGCCAGTTTTCCTCCGCCTCAAGGCTTTCCTCCAGCAGAATATGCAGCTCAAAGGTAGTGCCCTTGCCCAGCTGGCTCTCCACGGAAATGGTGCCTCCCAGCATGTCGATGTACTTCTTCACGATGGACAGCCCCAGCCCGGTGCCGTTAGGATTCTGCACCTCCTGGGATTCCTCCTGGGAAAAGGCATCATAAAGCTTCGGCAGGAACTCTGCGCTCATGCCGATGCCGGTATCGGAAACGATGACCCTGACCCATTTCTGGTTCGGCGATTTCACCTGTGCCAGCTCCTCCGGCGTCATGTCGTCCGCCCCGATGAGGCTGGTCCCGAAGCCGATAATGCCTCCCGGCTTGGTAAACTTTACCGCATTGCTGAGGAGGTTCAAAAGAATTTCCTGCAGCTTCAGCTTGTCGGAGATAATATTTAGTGGCAGGCGGGGATCCATGTCCAGCTGCAGCTGGATTTTCCGCTCGGAGGCCGCCATGGAAACACTGCTGATGATTTCATCTATCATATCCTTGGCAGAAATCCACTCGCGGCTCACCTTGACCTTGCCGCTCTCAATGCGGGTCAGATTCAGGGTATCGTTGATGAGGGACAGCAAAAGCTCCCCGGAGTGCTTGATTTTGTGCAGGTATTCCGTCTTTTTGGCCGGGTCATCCGTATCCAGGGCAAAGTTGGTAAAGGAAAGAATGCCATTTAGCGGCGTGCGCATATCATGGCTGATGCCGGACAGGAAGATGGACTTGGACTCGTTGGCCTTGTCAGCCTCCATGATGGCCTGCTCCAGCTCCTCTAGATGACGCCTCTCCGCCATGTACTGCTGGGTCACATCGCTCTGGATGATAAAGATGCTGGTGCAGGTCTTGTCCAAATAAAAGGCCTGCATCCTGCGTCTGCACTCGCTGCCATCGGCGTTGCGGAAATCATAGGAAAAGTCATACATGTCCACATGGTCCAGCTTGTCCACAATGCAGTCCAGGGACATTTTGCCAAAAAGCTCCTCCGCCCGCGCCTTTTCAGGGTATACCTTCAGGATGTACCTGTACAGCTCCTCGTCATAAAAGAGGGGCTTGTCAGGGGTGTTCTCAATCACGCCGGTTTCCTTGCTGAAAAGGGTCATGGTGCCGGTGAGATTGTTGACGATGGATACGTTGGTGTAACCAAGGTCCGTCAGCTTATCGGAAATGATGTAGTTGATGAATTTGTTGGTAATGTCATAGAAATAGATAAAGCACTCAATATGGCCGGTCCTGCCGGTGAAAAGGCTGATGTTGCACTCCACCATAATAGGTGACAGGTCATCGCAGTGGCGCTTGTACTCTATGCTGAAATCCCGGTTGCGGGTGATGTACCTGTGAATCATGTTGTCCATGTCCAGGGCCTCGGCCACCATTTCCTGTTCCTCCGGGGAGATGACAAGCTCCCGAAGAATCTCCACGTAGGCCGTGTAGCTCATGCCTGCGGCCAGCTTCAGGGCGTGAGGGGAGTTGGCAATGTAGTCTAGCAGCTTGTTGTCCGTCAGGTCAAAATGGCATTTGGACAGCAGGTTGGTGTTGATGGTGGTATGCAGCATCTGCAGCTCCTTGTCATACTGCTGCTGGAGGAGCTTTTCTGCTGTGATATCCATGCCCACCCCGTAGGCGTCAGTGGGCACATCGCCGTTTTCGCTTCGGGGCATGGTGTAGATGAGCCTTTCCCAGTGAGGTGGCTGGCCTGGGAACTGCTTGAACTTTACATCGCAGGAGGCGGATTTGCCCTCCATGACGGACTGGTTCATCCGGCGAAAGTCCTCCAGGCTTTCCTCAGCCAGATTATGCTCAAAGCTCCGGGGTACCCCGTAGAGCTTCTGAGGCAGGGAGTGCTTTTGCTGGATGTGCCTGGATACGTTGTTGTCAAGAAACTCCATGACGCCGTTGGCGATGTCGTAGTGCCACACCACCAGTCCGGCACCGCTGGCTACCTCTTGGTAGGCCCGCTGGGATTCGGCCAGGGCCTGCTCGCTGCGCTTTTCGGCGTTGATATCCGTCAGGGTCATGTACACCAGGGCCGTTTCATCGTCGTGCTGCACGTATTTTATTCTGGCCTGTAGCCAAATAAAGCTCTGCTCCCCTTTTGGATAGAAGCGGCAGTTGCAGGTGATGGACTGGGTGCCGGTCTCCATCTTTTTCATGGCATAGGCAATCTGCCAGGCATCCTCCGGATGGAGGCAGGCCTTGATGGCGGAGTCGTCGCTGCTCCTGTCTGCTATGTCGGCCTGGGTGAGATTCAGCATGTCAAGAACGGCAGGGTTGGCCTGAATCAGCTGGTAATCCTGGCTGGCCACGTTCCACCTGTAGACGCAGATGCCCGATGGCACGTTGAAAAGGGTTTCCCGCAGCTGGCTGATGATGTCCTGCTGTATGCATTTTTCCGTGATGTCCTCGATGGTGCCGATGATGCCTACCACCTCGTCGCCGATGATCAGCGGCGACTTGCTGACGATGACGTCCCTTGGCATGCCGCTGGCATCAGGCAGCTTGCCGGTGACGTGCTTCTCGGTTTTGCCGGCCAGTATCTCCGCATCGTCAATCAGGGGCGGATACTGGGAGGTGACAGCTCCCAGCTCCTCCACTGTATGGCCGATAAGCTCGTCCAGGGTTAGCCCTATAAAATCCAGATATGCCTTGTTGGCTCCCATAAAGCGGGAATCCATGTCCTTCCAGAAGATGTTGACACCGGCACTGTCCAGTATTTTTTGGTGAAGATTGTTCAGTTTTAGATCAGACGGGTTGATATTTTTCATAGAACATACCTCGTAAATCTTGGTTATAGGATATTTTTTATGCTGGCTGATATGCCGGTGCCGGCTTTTGAGCCTGCCGGGCTATTAGAGGCTCTTGGTGATCAGGGCGATGAATACCAGGTCCTCGGTGCCGCAGTTCTCGATGCTGTGACCCTCGCCGTCCGGGCAGAAGGTGGTGGTGCCGACGCCGATTTTCATCTCCTTGCCGTTGTCGCTGTAGAGGGCCTCCCCCTGCAGGATGTGGTAGGTTTCGGTGTTGCCGTGATGCTCATGGTAGCCGATGGAGCAGCCAGCAGGGATGGTAACCCTGGCAAACATGTCGTTGCCTCCTAGCTGCTCTGCGCCGAGAATGTGGCAGATGGTGATTTCCCCCTTGCCGTTTGCCTTGTTCTTTGCCTTTACTTCGTTTGCAGGAATTAATGCCATGATAATCTCTCCTTTTACTTCTGGTAATGCATTATGGTATAATAATATATAATTCTACAGAAAAAGTAAAATTCCTGCAAGGAAGAGATTTTTGCAGGAATAGTTTGCAGAAATATTTGCAGGGAAGGCTTGTAATAATAGCTTTCAATAATGGCTTTCAGGAATAGCTTTCAGGAATGGTTTGCGGAAATAAGCAGGCATAATTTGGAGGGGTTTTGTGATTTATCTGTTGAAATTCGGGGCCAGCTTTGTGCTGCCGCCGGGGATTTTTTTTGTGTGCTTCTGGCTTTTGTCCCTGTATCTGTGGCGAAGGAAGGAGGTGCGGGGGGCGGCGGCCCTTTTCTGCGTGACGGGAATTTTTTATCTCATGTCCACCAGCCTGGTGTCTTCACTGCTTTTGGGGCCTCTTGAGCGGGTCTATGACCAGCCGGCAGAGCCTGCCGGGGATGTGATCATCATGCTGGGTGGCGGCGCTACTGCCGATACCCCCAACATGGGGGAGCTGGGAAATCTCTGCGCTTCTCCTGCCAGCCGACTGCTGGCGGCGGCGGAGCTGTATGGCAGGCTCCATGTGCCGGTGCTGGTGTCCGGGGGACAGGTCTACGAGGACAGCGGCCCGGAGGCGGTGATCGCCCGGCGGGAGCTGATGCGGCTGGGGGTGCCGGAGGAGGACATCCTGCTGGAGCCGGACAGCCTGAACACCAGGCAGAATGCGGCCTTTAGCGGCAAAATCCTGCGGGAGCGGGGGCTGTCCCATCCTATTCTGGTGACCTCGGCCTTTCACATGGAGCGGGCCGTGCTGAATTTTGAGAAGGAGGGCTTTGCTGTGACGGCCTATCCGACGGATTTTCGCACGGGGGAAAGGCAGAGCTTCCACTACAACAAGCTGATGCCTTCCACCGGGGCGCTGGAGGACAGCGTTACCGTCCTGCGGGAAAAGCTGCGGTACGGGGTTACGAGGTATCTGGAGTAAGGGGATGCGGCAGATGCATGATACGTATGGTATGTGTGGTATGTATGGTATGTATGATATGTGCGCGGCAGGTGTATGATCTGTATGTGATGTGTGCATGTTAATATGCATGGTGTGTATGTGATGCCTATGTACTGTATGTGCTGTATGTGCTGTATGCGCATGTTATGTGTGTGATGAGGTGTATAGGGGGATAAAATGGCAAAGGTTGATAACACAAAGGATATGACGGAGGGCAGCCCTGCCCGGCTGATTTTGTTTTTTACCCTGCCGCTGATTGCAGGCAATATCTTTCAGCAGCTTTATGGCTTCGTGGATACGCTGATTGTGGGGCGGTTTCTGGGGGTTGAGGCACTGGCGGCGGTGGGGTGTACCGGCTGCCTGATGTTTCTTCTGGTGGGCTGCATTATCGGCCTGACGGCGGGTCTGACCATTATAACCGGCCAGCGCTTCGGGGCCAGGGACTACGATGGGGTGCGGCGCAGCGCCGCCGCCTGCGTGGTGCTGACCATGGCCACCAGTCTGGTGCCGGCCTTTATCGGGGCTTATTTTGCCAGGGATATTCTGGTGCTGATGGATACGCCGCCGGATATTCTGGAGGGGGCGGAGGCCTTTATCTCCATCGTGGTGGGTGGCTCGCCATTGTTCAGCGTCTTTATCGTGGGGGCAAATCTCCTGCGGGCCCTGGGGGACAGCCGCCATCCGACGATTTTTCTGGCTACTTCCCTGTGCATCAACATCCTGCTGGAGCCTTTATTCCTGCTGGTCTTTGAGTGGGGCATACCGGGGGCGGCGGAGGCCATGATCGTGTCCCAGGCCCTGGGGGGCATCATTGTGTGGCTCTACATCTGGCGCAATGTGCCGGTGCTGAGGATTCAGTCCGGTGACTGGCGGCTGGACAGGGCTTTCCTCTGGCAGCATATCCGGGTGGGGGTGCCTATGGCCTTTCAGACCTCCATCATCGCCATCGGTGCCGTGATTCTGCAGGTGGCCCTGAACGGGCTGGGGCCTGTGGCGGTGGCCTCCTACGCGGCGGCCCAGAAGGTGGAAACCATCGCCCTGATGCCCATGATGTCCTTCGGCATTGCCATGGCGGCCTATACGGCCCAGAACTACGGTGCCAGAAAGCTGGGGCGCATCAAGAAGGGCGTGAACCAGTGCATCCTGATGTCGGGAGCCTTCAGCATTCTGGTGGGAATCTTTAATATCGTCTTTGGCTCCCAGCTGATGTTTTTGTTCGTGGGGGACGCGGAGCCACGGGTTATTGACTACGGGCAGGTGTACCTGACCACCACCGGCGTCTGCTACTGGATTCTGGCGCTGCTGTTTATCTACAGGAACACCCTGCAGGGGCTGGGGCAGAGCTTCGTGCCTACCTTTGCAGGTATCATGGAGCTGGTGATGCGCGCCGCCGTGGCCATCGGGCTGGTGAATGTGCTGGGCTTCTGGGGGGCGTCTATGGCCAGCCCTGCCGCCTGGATTGGCTCCTGCGTGCCGTTGGCCATTGCTTACTACTACACCCTGCAGAAGCTGAAGCAGGAGGCACGGGAAATTCTTAGTGCAAAATGATGTGGCAGCTGTCTGTAGTTTTGTAGTTCAAAATGATGTAATTGGTGCAATTTTTTATGCAATTACATTTTTGTTGCGGAAACAGGAAAAATAGCTACCAATGTCTGATAAAAACGAGTATAATGGATAATGTAATCTTTTGTGATTTCCATAGGGAGGTAATATTAATGAGCTTAACTTTAAAATCCGGATTTTCCTTTGACTATGATAATCTGGTAGGCGAGGGCAAGGTAACCAGAGCCGATGTGGAGGCTTTGTCTGACAAGATCAAGGCTGCTGCCGAGGCCATCAAGGTCATGAGGAAGGACGGTGTTATCCGCGGCCATCTTTCCAAGGATGGCACCCCTGAGAAGGTATACTTCTCCCAGCTGCCATACGTTGAGGAAGGCCATCTGAACAACCCTGCCTCCATGGCACATCTGCAGGAGCTGA
>CAMFES010000048.1 GCA_945949525.1 uncultured Veillonellaceae bacterium | reverse complement strand
AGGATGCGCCGCTGGATATGCGCATGAATCAGCAGGCGGAGTTCAGTGCCTATGACGTGGTGAACTCATACGATGCACAGGAGCTGAACCGTATTTTCAAGGAATACGGGGAGGAGCGCTGGTCAAAGCGGATCGCGGAGTTTATTGTGGCGGCCCGCAGGGAAAAGCCGGTGGAAACCACCGGTGAGCTGGTGGACATCATCAAAAGGGCGGTACCGGCGGCGGTCAGGAATGCCAAGGGAGGGCATCCGGCCAAGCGGATTTTTCAGGCCGTGCGCATTGAGGTCAACGATGAGCTGGGGATTCTGGAGAAATCCTTCCGTGCCGCAGTAGCCCATTTAAAGCCAGGGGGCAGGATTGCCATCATTACCTTTCACTCCTTGGAGGACAGGATTGCCAAAAATGTGCTGAAGGAAATGGCAAGAGGCTGTATCTGTCCGCCGCAGCTGCCGGTGTGCATGTGCGGTCACCAGCCGGAGGTCAGGCTTCTGGTGAAGGGAACGGCGGCCTCAAGGGAGGAGTTGGAGATGAATTCCCGCTCCAAGAGCGCCAAGCTGAGGATTGCCGAAAAGCTGTGAATTTGTAAGTTTGTGAATTTGTAAATTTTGTAAGGGATATTTTCAGGAAGTTGCTTAGGGAAAGGAGGTTAGCTTATGCTGGCTAGACAGCTTGAGGAGGAAGAGTATTACGAGGAGCTTCCCCAGCAGCCTACCCATCAGCAGTATGTCAGACGCCGCGTAGTCAGGCGCAAGGTGGTCAAGCGAAATAACCTCCGCAGGAAGGTGGCCATTTTGCTGATGGTGGTGGCAGTTTGCGCCGTGGCGATTACGGCACGCAGCAGCATGATTGCAGCGAGAGGCTTTGAGCTGGTGCAGATGCGTACCGAGGCGGTCAAGCTGGAGGCGGAGAATGCCAAGCTGAGGATTGCCAATGCTCAGCTGAAGAATCCGACCCGTGTCAAGCAGATTGCGGAGCAGAAGCTGGGCATGGGAGTGTCGGAGCATGTTTATTTTGCCGAGGGCAGGTAACCGATGGTGCCGCCTGCAGGATTGGAAGCTGTATGTGTATGAATGATTTACTTGCTTATGAAAAGCTGGGTATTGTGTATCGGGGCTGTGCTGATATGCAATATCCAGTTTTTTGCTGTAAATAACTCTTCACAGTAGCGTGAAATGGTTATATAATATATAAGTTAAAATTTAGCTCGTATGCTGAGATGCTGTATGAAGGGAAGGTTTTTATGACGAAGACATTGGGCGCTTTGGCCGCATTGGTAGATGGAGCTGAAATTATCGGTGATAAGGATTTACAGATAAAGGATATAGAGCATGATTCCCGAAAGATTACAGAGGGGGCGCTGTTCGTCTGCATGGAGGGCGTTCATGTGGATGGGCATAAGTTTATTCCCCAGGCGCGGGAAAAGGGTGCAGTGGCCATTATCACGGAACGGGAGATGGAGGCGCCTGACGGGCTGGCGGTTCTCAGGGTGCCGGATTTGAAGCAGGCACTGCACGCCATCGTGCCGTATTTTCACGATTATCCCGCCCGCAGCATGCGTGTTGTAGGCATTACCGGCACCAACGGCAAGACCTCCATCAGCTATATGCTCCGGGCTATGCTGCGTCGCATGGGCTGTCGTGTGGGGCTCATCGGCACCATTCAGATTATGATTGAGGATCAGGTGCTGCCTATTCACAATACCACGCCGGATGTGGTGGATTTGCAGCGCACTCTGGCCATGATGCGGGATGCCAACATGGATTATGTGGTGATGGAGGTTTCCAGCCATGCTCTGGACCAGAACCGGGTGGCAGGCATCGAGTTCGACACGGCGGTGTTTACCAATCTTACCCAGGACCATCTGGACTACCACAAGACCTTGGAGAACTACAGGAAGGCCAAGACCATCCTCTTTGACTTGGTATCAAGGCCGGGGGTGAAGAACGGCAAGACCGCGGTAGTGAATATTGATGATGCCGCAGGGCAGGACATGCTGTCCCACGCCGATTGCCGCCATATTACCTACGCCATCAATCAGGAGGCGGTGCTGAAGGCGGAGAACATTCAGGTGCTGGCCGGTGGCGCGGAGTTTGAGATAAAGGTAGGGGAAGCAAGGCTGCCGCTGAAGCTGCAGATTACCGGCATCTTCAACGTGTACAATGTGATGGCGGCTGTGGGGGCGGCCATGGCAGAGGGCGTGCCTGCCCCTGTGATCAAGGCCTGCATGGAGGAGTTTGCCTCGGTGCCGGGACGCTTTGAGCTGGTGCGGGGAGGTCAGGACTTTGCCGTGATTGTTGACTATGCCCATACTCCTGACGGACTGGAAAATATTCTGCACACGGCACGCCAGATTGCCAAAAAGCGGATTATCACCGTCTTTGGCTGCGGCGGCGACAGGGACAACACCAAGCGGCCTATCATGGGCAGGATTGCAGCGGAGCTTTCTGATTATGTGGTTGCCACCTCGGACAATCCCCGCAGTGAGGACCCTCAGCGGATTCTTGACATGGTGGAGGCCGGTGTGGAGGAAAAAATCGGCGCCAAGCCTCATGAGGCCATTATCGACCGCAGGGAAGCGATTTTCCGTGCCGTGGAGCTGGCGGAAACGGATGATATTGTCATCATAGCCGGCAAGGGGCATGAGGATTACCAGATTTTGAAGGACAAAACAATTCATTTTGACGATAAAGAAGTGGCTCTGGAGGCTATCAGGGCGGCTCAGGAGAAAAAAGGGGAGTAGGATATTTTATGCCAGCATTTTCATTGGATGATGTGATACATGCCCTGCAAAGGTGTACTATTCTGGAGCAGGTAAAGACGCAGTTTACGGATATTGTGACGGACACCAGGAAGATTGTTCCGGGGGCGTTGTTTGTGGCCCTGAAGGGTGAACGCTTCAACGGCGAGGATTTTGCCGCCCAGGCGATAGAGCAGGGAGCGGCCGGTGTGCTGGTGGGCAGCCAGTTCCAGCAGACTGATGATGAGTTCGGGGCAACTGTTATCAAGGCTGTCACCGACACCCAGCTGGCCTATCAGCAGCTGGCGGCCTTCTGGCGCAGGAGGTTTGACATCCCTGTGATTGCTATTACCGGCTCTAACGGCAAGACCACCACCAAGGACATGACGGCAGCGGTGCTTTCTGCCCGCTTCCCGGTGCTGAAAACCCAGGGCAACTTCAACAATGAAATAGGCATGCCTTATACACTGCTGCAGCTGAATGATATGCACAGGGCGGCGGTGGTGGAAATCGGCATGCGGGGCCTGGGGCAGATTGCCTCACTGGCACCTTTTGCGGCCCCTGAGATTGGCATTGTCACCAACGTGGGGGAAACTCATATTGAGCTTCTTGGTTCCATCGAAAATATAGCCAAGGCAAAGGCGGAGCTGGTGGAGGCTATTCCTGCCGGTGGCACGGTGATACTGAATAACGACAATCCATATACAGCGGCCATGAAAGATAAGGCCAGGGAAGGCGTAAGGGTTGTGACCTTCGGCATTGATGAGGATGCGGACATCAAGGCGGCAGCCCTGATAAGCCATGACGGCAAGACCTTTTTCCAGTGCCGCGTCGGCAGGGGCGGGGAGCAGAAGCAGCTTTCTATCCCGATGCTGGGCAGGCACAATGTATCCAATGCCCTGGCGGCTGTGGCAGCAGGCTATGTGCTGGGACTGACCGTGGAGCAGATTGCCCAGGGGCTTGAGGATCTGGAGATGACCGGCATGCGCTTTGAATGCAGGCGCGTGGGCGCATATAATATCATCAACGATGCCTACAATGCCAGCCCTATGTCCATGGAGGCCTCCCTTTCCACCCTGAAGGAGCTGACCACTGACAAGGGAAAGCGTTCCCTGGCTGTGCTGGGAGATATGCTGGAGCTGGGGCATGTGGCCGTGCCTGCCCATCAGAAGGTGGGACAGCAGGCGGCAGCAGCCGGTGTATGCGGCCTGATTACCCTGGGTGAAATGGGCAGGGAAATAGCAAAAGGCGCAAAAGAAGCCGGACTGGATGCAGTCTATTCCTTTGACACCCACGAGGAAGCCGCCGCAAAGCTCCGTGAGCTGCTGCAGCCGGAGGACACCATCCTCTTTAAAGGCTCCCGCGGCATGAAAATGGAAACAATAATAGATTTGCTGCAATAGTTCATGGCAGCACTATTCATGGCAGCACTATTCAAGGCAGCACTATTCAATGTAGCACTATTCAATGTAGCACTATGTAAGGCAGCATGGTGTGCAGCATAAGCAGGCGCTTGTTGAGCCTCGGTACTTAGTGATACGCGAGTCGTAAGACGAAGCGTGAGCTTAGTACCGCTAGGCTCAATCAGCAGCGAGAGCGTGCCTGCGATGCTGCACACCTGTTGCCGGAGATATGTTGATATAATATTGGAGGTATTATTTTTTCATGGAATACATAACATATCCCCTGGCGGCGGTTATCCTGTCCGCGGGGCTGGTGAAGGCGGCGGCTCCGCGTCTGATTCCTGAGCTGCACAAGCTGAAATTCGGACAGAGCATTCGCGAGGAGGGGCCAAAGAGCCATCAGGCCAAGAGCGGTACGCCGACCATGGGCGGCATCATGATTATCCTGTCCATCGCCATCGCCTCACTGGTTATCTGCCCGCTGACACTGGAGCTGGGACTGGCGCTGGGGATTATGCTGGGACATTTCCTGCTGGGATTTCTTGATGATTACATAAAGGTAGTAAAAAAGCAAAATCTGGGGCTAAAGGCGAAGCAGAAGCTTTTGGGGCAGATTATCATAGCGGTGCTGGTGGCCTATTATGCCGGGTTGCCCACTGACCTGTGGGTGCCATTTATCGGCAATCTGGATTTGGGCATGGGCTTTTATGCCCTGCTGCTGTTTGTGCTGGTGGGGACCAGCAACGCGGTAAACCTCACCGACGGCCTTGATGGTTTGGCTTCCGGCACGGCGATTGTGGCGGCCCTCTCCTACATGCTCATCTGCCTGTGGCTGGACAAGCTGGAGCTGGCAGTATTCTGCGCGGCCATGGCTGGTGCCTGCCTGGGCTTTCTAAAATACAACTACCATCCGGCCAAAATTTTCATGGGAGATACAGGCTCCCTTGCCCTGGGCGGCGCTATAGCGGCTGTGGGCATCCTCACTCATACGGAGGTGCTGCTGGCGGTGATTGGCATTATCTTTGTCTGTGAGGCCATGTCCGTCATCATTCAGGTGACCTCCTTCAAGACAAGGGGCAAGAGGGTGTTTTTGATGAGCCCGATTCATCATCACTTTGAGCTGAAGGGCTGGTCGGAAAAAAAGGTTGTGTGGAATTTCTGGCTGGGGGGCCTGATTGGCGGCCTTGCCGGTCTGCTTCTTTTCAAAATAGGTTAAACTAGAAAGGATCTGGCAAAGAAATGATAGATTTCGCAAATAAGAATGTACTGGTTGTAGGTGTAGGCATCAGCGGCAATGCAGCAGCTGTGCTGGCAAAAAAGCTGGGGGCGGCAAAGGTTGTCCTGAGCGATGCCAAGGCGGAGAAGGACTTGAAGTATGACCTGTCCGAGGTGCGGGCTGCCGGTGTGGAGCTGGTATTCGGCCCTCAGGAGGCCGGTCTTCTGGATGGTGTGGATATGGTAATCCTGTCCCCTGCCGTGCCTGTAAAAGTGCCGCTGGTGCAGGAGGCATACAAGCGCCATATCCCTGTAGTAACCGAGGTGCAGGTTGCTTATGAGCTGGCCAAATCCCCGATTCTGGCAGTAACCGGCACCAACGGCAAGACCACCACTGTTACACTTTTGGGCGAGCTGATGAAGACCCGCTACGAAAACGCCGGTGTAGGCGGCAATATCGGTATTCCTCTCTGTGAGCAGGCAGTGCAGGCCGGGGAGGGAAGCTGCGTGGTGGCGGAGATTTCCAGCTACCAGATGGAAGCAACCACCAATTTCAGGCCTCATGTGGCTGTGGTGCTGAACGTCACTCCTGATCATGTGGTGCGTCACGGCAGCCTTGAGGTTTACCAGCAGATGAAGGAGAAAATGTTCTCCCAGCAGACGCCGGAGGATTATCTGGTGCTGAACTACGACAACGACAAGACCCGTGATATGGCAAGCCGCGCCAAGGGACAGGTATTTTTCTTCAGCCGCCTGGAAAAGCTGGAGGAGGGCGCCTTTGTGCAGGATGGCTGGCTGACCATTGTCTGGAAGGGACAGACCTGCCGCCTCTGCCGCACCGATGAGCTGAAAATCAAGGGCGGCCACAATGTAGAAAACGCTCTGGCTGCTGCCGCCGCCGCTTTTCTGGCAGGTGCGAGAATTCCGAAGATCATCGACGTGCTGAAGGAATTTCCGGGGGTAGAGCATCGCATTGAGCCGGTGGCCTCCATTGACGGTGTTTCTTATTACAACGATTCCAAGGCTACCAATACAGATTCCTCCATCAAGGCTCTGGAGAGCTTTGACGGCCACATTGTGCTGATTGCCGGGGGCGATGACAAGCTGACTGACCTGACGGAGTTTATGCAGCTGGTCAAGGAGCGTGTGGATGAGCTGATTCTGGTGGGGGATGCCACAGCACGCTTCAAGGAAAATGCCCTGAAGCTGGGTTATCCTGCAGAGCATATTCATGAGGCAGGCTATTCTATGGAAGAAGCCGTGAGGACAGCCCATGCTATTGCCGGTCCTCCTCAGACCGTGCTTTTGTCTCCTGCCTGTGCAAGCTTTGACATGTATGACGGCTTTGAGGCCAGGGGCAGGGATTTCAAGCGTCTGGTAAAGGAGCTGGCAGGTAATTGACATTATTTGCTGGATGGAGTATATGAAGATGAAGATTATTGTTTCGGGCGGCGGTACCGGCGGCCATATTTATCCGGCCCTTACCCTGATTCGCACATTGGAGAAGAAGGTTTCCCGGCTTGAGGTGCTGTATGTGGGCACTCATGCGGGCTTGGAGGCAGATATCATCCCCAAGGAGGGAATTCCCTTTGAAACGGTGGATTTGCAGGGGTTCAAAAGGAGCCTCAGCCCTGAGAATTTTTTGCGGGCTGCCAGGGCGATCAAGGGCGTAGGCAAGGCCATGGGCATTGTAAGGCGGTTCCGGCCGGATGTGGTAATCGGCACCGGCGGCTATGTATGCGGTCCTGTGCTGATGGCGGCAGCCCTTTTGGGGATTCCGTCCATTATTCAGGAGCAAAATGTTATTCCCGGCATCACAAATAAAATCCTGTCCAAATTCGTGGACAGGATTGCTACCGGCTATCAGGAAGCCAACAGGCATTTTCCGGCTGGCAAGGTGGTGTTTACCGGCAATCCCATCCGTGCCGAGGTGATGGAGCCAAGGCAGGAGGGCGCATACGAGGAATTTGGCCTTTTGCCGGGACGGAAAACTGTTCTGGTATCTGGAGGAAGCCGCGGAGCAAGGAGCATAAACCGCGCCATGGTGGACGTGCTGAAGCATTACGCCGGCAGGCGGGATGTGCAGCTTCTGCATGCTACAGGCAGGGGCGAGTATGAGGATATCATGGAGCGCATCAGGAAAGCGGGGGTGGATCCGGAGGAGGCAGGCAATCTGCAGGTTGTGCCATATCTGTATAACATGCCCCAGGCCATGTCCATTGCGGATTTGGCAGTGTTCAGGGCAGGAGCGACAGGACTGGCGGAGCTGACGGCCAAGGGAATCCCTGCCATACTGATTCCGTACCCTTATGCGGCAGAAAATCATCAGGAGTACAATGCCAGAGCTGTGGAACGGGCAGGAGCGGCCAGGGTTATTCTCAACAGGGATATCAGCCCGGAGCTTCTGGTTGAGAATATTGACAGCATGCTGGAGGACAGGGCGGCACTGCGCAAGATGTCAGCTGCCAGCAAGCTTTTGGGCAGGCCTATGGCAGCTGATGCCATAGCGGAGATGATTATAGAGCTGGCAAGAGGCGGCAGACAATAAAGGAGAGAATATTCGTGTTGGACGGTATAAATAAAGTGCATTTTGTTGGTATTGGCGGTGCAGGCATGAGCGCATTGGCCAAGATTCTTGTGGAAAAAGGCTATGAGGTGTCAGGCTCCGATGTGAAGGAGTCGGTTATGACCGGGGTGCTGCGGGAGCTGGGGGCCAGGATATTTATCGGCCAGCAGGCGGAGAACGTGCATGGCGCGGAGGCAATCGTGGTTTCCACTGCCATCAGGGAGGAAAATCCCGAAGTGGTGGAGGCAAAGAGGCTGGGGCTGAAAAGGCTGCATCGTTCCGACGTCAACGCCTACCTCATCAATAGCTGCAAGGGCATTGCCGTGGCAGGCGCTCATGGCAAGACCACCACTACCTCCATGCTGGGCGTAGCACTGGATTATGAGGGCGTATCCCCAAGCATCATCATCGGTGGCGAGGTGGATTACCTGGGCAGCAATGCAAAGCTGGGCAAGAGTGATTATCTGGTGTCCGAGGCAGACGAAAGCGATGGCACCTTCCTGAAGTATTATCCCTATGTGGGCATTGTGACCAATGTTGAGAATGACCACATGGATCACTACGGCTCCATGGAGAATATCATCAAGGCCTTTACTCAGTTCCTTAATCAGATTCGTCCGGAGGGCTTTGGTGTAGTCTGCTTTGACAATGAAAACATCCGCAATATCGTAAAAAATGTCAATACAAGAATTATCTCCTATGCCATTGACTGCGGCGAGGCTGATTATCTGGCGGCCAATATTGAAAGCACTGTAGATGGGAATTCCTTTGATGTTATGCACAAGGGAGAGAAGTTAGGGCAGGTGAAGCTCCATGTGCCGGGGCGTCACAACGTTCTCAATGCCATGGCGGCTGTTGTCACCGGCCTGCAGCTGGGACTGACCGTGGCGCAGATGGCGGAGGGCCTGACTATGTTTAACGGAGCAAAGCGCCGCTTCCAGACTAAGGGCAGGGTAAATGATATCTGGGTGGTGGATGATTATGCCCATCATCCGACAGAGATTGCTACTACGCTGGCTGCGGCACGCCAGACACAGCCAAAAAGGCTGATTTGTGCTTTCCAGCCGCATCGCTACAGCCGTACCCAGCTGCTGCAGAAGGAGTACGGCAGCTGCTTCCAGGGCTGTGACGTACTGGTGCTGACAGATGTGTACTCTGCCGGTGAGGATCCGATTCCGGGCATTGATGGGGAGCTTCTGGTGAAGGAAGTCAAGGAGCAGACCGGTCAGCATGCGGTGTATATTCAGAACAAGAACGAGATTGCCGCTTATCTTCAATCCATTGCCCGTCCGGGGGACTTGATTATGACTATGGGCGCCGGTGATATTGTCAAGTGCGGCGAAGCCCTCGTAGATTTATTGCAGAAATAATTGGTGAAGCTGGCATGATTGTCAGTATATATTTCAGAGGGCGGTGCGACATTGCCATGCAGGCACGCTCGCGCTACTATCCACGCCTAACGGATGCTAAGCTCACGCTTCGCCGTTGGCTTGCGTGTCGCTAAGCACCGAGGCGCGTCTTAGTGCCATGCATGTGGCAATGTCCCCCGCCCTCCGCAGTATCTGCTGATAGTGGCATTTTGCGCCAGCTTCATATAGCTATGCGGCTATTGTTCAGACATAAGGGATAAGATGTGGTATGTATCCTAAGAAAACCTTTGTTGCGCCTCGTTACTTCATTCATCAGAGCCGAAGGCGATAGATGAATGTTAGTAACGCGAGGCACAACTAAGAGCGAGAGCGGGTTTTCGTGGATACAGCCACAGCTTATCTAATAAAGTCTGAACAAAATGCACTTTACTTACAGGAAATTTACACTCAAGCATAGGAGAATATTTATGAAAAAAATCGTAGTAGTCATGGGCGGCCCGTCCACAGAGGCAGAGGTATCACGCCGCAGCGGCACCGCAATCCTTGAGGCCCTGAAAGCAAAGGGATACAATGCCGAGGGATTGGAGCTGAACCCCGCTACCTTTGCCAAGGATATCAAGGACAGCGGCGCAGAGTTCGTGTTCAACGCCCTGCACGGCAAATTCGGCGAGGATGGCATCATTCAGGGCACCTTGGAGATGATGGGCATCCCATATACCGGCTCCGGAGTTATGGCAGCTGCCGTAACCATGGACAAGGTGGCAACGAAGCGGTTCTTTATGGCAGAGGGGATTCCTACGCCAAAAGCACATACCTATTTCAGATATGAGTTCAGGCAACGGGACCTTGCCGGAGAGATTTTGCAGGAATTCGGCGTGCCGGTAGTTGTCAAGGCGTCCTCCCAGGGCTCCAGCATCGGCGTGATTATCGTGGAAAAGCCGGAGGAGCTGGGGGAGGCTCTGGCCGAGGCCTTCAAGTATGACAGGGAGGTTCTGGTAGAGGAGTTCATCAAGGGCAGGGAGCTGACAGTGGCTGTCTGGGGCAACGAGGAAAAGCAGGAAGCGCTGCCGATTATTGAGATCACTACCGTCACCGGCAGGTATGACTATGTGACCAAGTACAAGGTGGGTGCATCAACTCATATCATTCCTGCGCCTGTTCCGGAGGAAGTGACGAAAAAGGTAAGGGAGATTGCCATTCGCGCCTTTGCGGTCTGCGGCTGCAGCGGCATGGCAAGAGTAGATTTTATGCTGGGTGAGGATAACCAGCCGTATGCCATTGAGGTCAATACCATACCGGGCATGACGGAAACCTCTCTGGTGCCTGATGCCGGCAGGGCGGCCGGCATTGAATTCCCTGAGCTGTGCGCCAGAATTTTGGAGATGGCCGGTTATAAGCCTTGATTTGCAGAAAAGGATGGATAAGCCGTGGATGGAAAAAAGCACAAGATGATTTCACAGGGGTCTGTGGCAACCATTTTAGCCGGACTGGTTGTGATACTGGGAATACTGGCATGCGCTCTTTCACCCATATTTGTTTTAAAAACTGTAAATATTCAGGGCAACCGTTTTGTGCAGGATGAGGATATTATCCGCATAGCCGGTGTCAGGCTGGGTGAAAACCTGTTTCAGCTGCAGACGGATGAAATCAAGCGCAATCTGACCAAGGATTTGCGCATCGAACAGGCCGTGGTGCAGCGTTCCTTCCCCAGCCAGCTGGATATCAGCATTTCTGAGCGTGTTCCGCTGGCCATAATAAAATGTGATTATGGCTATCTGGAGTTGGGCAGGGGCGGTATTGTCCTGGATGCCCATCGTACACTGCGGGACATGCCCGTGCCAATGATTAGCGGCACGGGGGTGGCTGACCTGTTCGTGGGCGATGTTGTTGAGGATGAGCAGGTGGGCAAGGTATTGGGGTTTCTCGATGCCGCCGGTGAAAACATAGTAAAAAGTCTGTCGGAGATTGATATTACCAATCCTGAGGATGTGATGGTCTATGCAGGCTCCGTACAGATACGCCTCGGGGCCCTGAACGGGCTGGAAAACAAGGTCGATGTGACCAGAAGTGTAATCAGCGAGCTGCAGCAGACAAAGCACCCTATTGCCTATGTGGATGCAAGATTTGATGTATATTCTGTGCGGCTGCGCCAGTAGTTGTTGCGTCAGTAATAAGGAGACTGTAGATATGCATATAGAAAAAGGGCGTCTTTCCATTGCCTGCGTATGTATGGTTCTGGGCTTTATGCTGGCAGTTCAGTTTCGTACAACTCAGGACATAAAAGCCACCACGCCGCTGCAGCGTGTGGAGGTTTTGACTGAAAGACTGCAGACGCTGGAAGTTGAAAATGATGATTTGCGCAGTGAGCTGCAGGATTTGAAGAGCAGCGCCGTGTCAGGCAGTGGCGGCAAGCTCAGTGAGGACATGCTGATGATGTCCGGCGGCACGGCCCTGGTGGGGCCGGGAATCATCGTCACCATCGATGATAGTGCCAAGGGGGCACAGGAGCTGAAAAAGGCTGATGACCCGAATCTGTACCTGGTGCATGACGAGGATTTGCTGAAGGTTGTCAATGAGCTGCGAGCTGCAGGAGCTGAAGCTATTTCCCTCAACGGGCAGCGGCTTACGGCAAACTCGGAAATCCGCTGTGCAGGCCCTACCGTGTCGGTGAACAATGTGCGGTCTGCTCCGCCGTTTGAGATTCGCGCCATCGGCAACATCAAGGATTTGGAGAATGCTATCAATATGCGTGGCGGTGTTGCCGACACCCTGAAGGTCTGGGGGATTCACATGGAGCTTGCCAGCTCGGAAAAGGTGTGGATTCCGGCATATAAAAATGCCATGCGGTATAAGTATGCCGCTGCGGCAGCAGAGCAGGAGGCGGAGAAATGATTTTAGCAATCGTGGGCTTGTGCCTGGGGATAGTGCTGGGATTTCTTTTTCCCTGGAGCATACCTGTGGCCTATTCAAAGCTGTTTTCTATTGCACTGCTGGCCTCACTGGACTCGGTTTTCGGCGGTATCAGGGCGGCCAGCGAGGGCAATTTTGATGACAAAATTTTCATTTCCGGCTTTTTCTCCAACGCACTGCTGGCAGCCTTTCTCGTCTATGTAGGTGATCATCTGGGCATTGACCTGTACTATGTGGCCCTGCTGGCCCTGGGGCTTCGCATATTCAACAACCTGGGCAGGATTCGCCAGTATCTTTTGAAAAAGCATTGACTTTGCTGAAGAGGTTTATATACTCCCATTCAGACAACGCAAGATAATTGTAAATAACAATACATAATAACAGACAACAAAACATCCCTGCTACTTTCTTTTGGGAAGCGGCAGGGATGTTTTGAGTTCTTATGCGGCATTGTCCGGGTGGTTGAAATAGTAGTAGCCGTTCCTTAGCTCCAGTATCAGCTCATCCACTTTGTTGGAAAACCTATCCAGCGTGGACTGGAATTTGACCAGCAGATAGCAGGAAACCACAATGGGGAAGCCGACTGTGGAGATGGCGGATAAAATTGTTTCGTCCATGAATGGATGCTCCTTTCTTTTCGGTGCGTTGTACCGCGGGTGTGGTGGTAATCACGAAAACACGCTCTCGCATGGGATAGCAGAACCCTATTATCCATGATTATTTTCGGTCTAAATCCTTGTCTGCGTTGTTGTCGTCGGTCGACATGGAACCACCATGCCTTCCTCCTCCGCCTAGCATACAAGGATTTATCCTCGAAACTAATTCATGTCAACAGGGGTTTGCTATCCCCATTGCGCCTAGCGGTGCTAAGCTCTCGCTTCGCCTGGCGGCTTGCAAATCGCTAAGCACCGAGGCACAACAAAGGTTTTCTTAGATTACCGTCACACCCGCTTACAAATCAATAGCTCGACAAAAGCAATAACGTCGTGTCGTAGTGTAAATTGGTTAGCGGCATACTCGCTTACAGATTAATAATTCGTAAAAAATAAATGATATATCTTGGTAGTAAAATTGCCCCGCTGGGGAAGCGGGGCAATATGGGTGATAAACAAAGTTCATGCCTTGAATCTTCAGGCGTTCAAGCTGACCTTATGCATCTGCCAGCTCCGTGATAACGGTTTCACGGATGT
>CAMFES010000047.1 GCA_945949525.1 uncultured Veillonellaceae bacterium | reverse complement strand
ACCGCTGACATTCTGCTTGTAAGGCAGACGCTCTCCCAGCTGAGCTAAGCGCCCCCGGAACCATGAGTAATCCTCACTCACAAGCCAAAATTATATCGGAACAGGCGCCATTTGTCAACACCTTTCCCAATATTTTTTGCACAAAAATGCCCTCCGCCTCACAGAACACCACCTGCAAAGGGAGGATGTATAAAATATCCTGCAGCGAGGAAACTCTAAAATGCTGCACCGTCAATGGCCACGGCTACGCCGGGCGAGCATGGCGCCTATCAGTAAAACATCGCTACACTGCAGGATATCTAAAACAAAATAACTGCTACATCAGCTTCTTCAGGTCATCAGCCGCGGAGTTAACCTTGCCGAGATTGTTGGAAATCGCCTTGGCTCCCTGGGCCTGCTGCTGGCCGATAGCATCAATGGTGTTGATGGACTGGGCTATGTCATTAACCGCCTTGTTCATCTCGTTCAATGTCTTCTTGATGCTCTCCGTAGCCGCCCTGGACTGCTCTGCCAGCTTTCTTACCTCCTCAGCTACTACCGCAAAGCCCCTGCCCTGCTCACCGGCACGGGCCGCCTCGATAGAGGCATTCAGGCTCAGGAGGTTTGTTTCCTCGGCAATATCGGTAATAATACTGATTGCCTTCAGGGTTTCAGTATTCTTCTCCTTCAAAAGCCTGGCCTGGGCCACGGAGGCCTCACCGGCGCTGGCAAACTCACTGGACTGCCTGGCCAGCTCCTCCACATCCTTATATAACTGCTTCACCGAGGAAGCTATCTCATCTACCAAAAATTTCTGCTCATCCTGTGTTGCCATTACTAACAATTCCCCTTTCCTGTGTGCCGTCCTCTATATAAACAGTCTGCGTTAATAAGTAAGTCCCGCACCAACATCTTTCTATTTCTTCATATTCGCCATCTATATGAAAAATCCTTTTTTTTTGCAAAAAAAAGCAGAAGCAAGACAAAATTCTTGCTTCTGCCTGCAAAATTTATCTTCTGCGTTCTTAAAATTTCACTGTTATCAGCGTACCCTCTCCCACGATGCTGTCCACCTCCAGCTTCGCATTGTGGAGCCGGGCCGCATGCTTGACGATACTCAGTCCCAGACCGGTACCGCCCACCTCCTTGGAATGGCTCTTATCCACCCGGTAGAATCGCTCAAATATTCTGTTCCTGTCACGCATCGGTATGCCGATGCCGCTGTCCCGCACAGTAATGCGGGGATGGCCTGATATCTCACTGACCTCCACCAGCACGCTGCCGTCTGGCTTGTTGTACTTGATGGCATTCTCGCAGATATTGTGCAGCATGCTGCTTAGCAGATGGGGAATCCCGTTCATGACCACCTGCTGCCCTATCAGCTCGATGGTAATGTTGTTTTCGGCCGCCATGGGCTCCAGATTGGCCAGTACCCCTTCTGCCAGCTGATAAAGGTTCACAGAGGACTTGGTTGTGTTTTCCTGCCCCTCATCCAGCCGTGACAGGACTATGATGTCCTGCACCAGCTTGATCATGCGCTGCGCCTCGTTGTAGATTTTTTCCGCAAAATAGCCCGTATCCTGCTCCATCACCATGCCGTTCTTCAAAAGCTCCGCAAAGCCGGAAATGGAATGCAGGGGCGTCTTCAGCTCATGGGATACGTTTGCCGTAAACTCACGGCGCAGGGCCTCGGTTTCCTCCTGATGGGCCTTTCTCGTTTCCCTGGCTGCCAGCGCCACAGAAACGCCGATAACCACCAGCAGTATAAAGCCTATAGGCAGCGCCATATCCCAGATGACCATAAATATTGTCTGCTGAGGCATGCTCAGGCGCAGTACGGAGCCATCCTCCAGCCTCTGGGCCGAGTAGAGCATCTTGACCGTCATGGTGCCCGAATACCGCTGGCTCTCGCCATAGCCTCTCCGCAGGGCAGCCTGCACCTCTTCCCTCTCCAGATGGTTCTCCATCTGACTGGCAGCCATATCGCTGTCATACAGTACGGCTCCATCCTCAGATATCCAGGTAACGCGGTAATTTTCCTTGGGCAGCTGTGATAGATATCCCTCCTGCATCTCGTCCACCGCCAGCGCCGCCATCTCGGTTTCCATTTTCAGCTGCTGCCGCTGTATATCGGCAAAATAGGTGAAGGTGGTGCCCATAATCAGCCCCGTGGCAAGGACAAACGCCATCAGGGCGCCGCCTACGATGCCCAGATACCTATGCATGGGGAACCTCCAGCCGGTAGCCTACGCTGCGCACTGTCTTTATTGAGCTGCCCCACTCACCCAGACGGGTACGCAGGCTGCTGATATGCACATCCACCGTGCGGCTTTCCCCCATATAGTCAGTATCCCAGATGCGGCTCAAAAGCTTATCCCGACTAAAGGCCATGCCCGGATTCTCCATGAACAGCTTCAAAAGCTCAAACTCCTTCAGGGGCATATCCACCGGGGTTCCATTGACTGTCACAGTATGCTGGGAAAGATTGACCACAACCCCTCCGAAGGCCAGGCTGTCCTCTCCCTGCTTTGGCTCACTGCGGCGCAGCACCGCCTTGATGCGGGAAATCATCTCCATCATGCCAAAGGGCTTGGCCAGATAGTCGTCTGCTCCCAGATCCAGCCCCTTTACCTTGTCGTACTCGGTGCCCCTGGCAGTGGCCATAATCACCGGCACCCCTGCTGTAACAGGATTGGAGCGCAGCTTTTGCAGAATGGAAATCCCATCCTCTCCCGGCAGCATAATATCCAGCATAATCAGCCTGGGCAACGTCCCGCTCCCTGACCTGGCCAGCTCCATCTCCTGCCAGAACTCCCCGGCTTCAGAAAAGCCCCTGCCCTCAAAGCCTGATGCCCGCAGGGTATACAGCATCAGCTCCCTGATGCTGTCATCATCCTCAACACAATAAATCATCGTCTACCACCCAACACAGATAATATTTTTGCTTTTAGCCAGTTTACCACTTTGCCACCGCTTTTTCAAATTTTAAGGTCTGCCGACTGATAACCTGAAAAAAAGCGCAGCTCCCTACCTGCGGCTTTCCTCCATCAGCTTTGCCTGGGAATCCAGCAGGGTATCTCCCGGCTGAACCGGAGGCAGATAATACTCTCCGTCCGCATCAATATTTCTCGCCTTGGTGTTATCAGCCAGCTGCAGCTGCAGCATATCCCAGATTTCCTGCTTGACGCCGCCATCAAAAATCGGCGCCGCCACCTCCACGCGGTTCTCCGTGTTCCTGGTCATCCAGTCAGCAGAGGCGATATACATCTTGATATCACCCATATCGCCGTTCTCCCCCGGCTGGCCGAAGCAGAATACCCGCGGATGCTCCAAAAATCTTCCCACTATGCTCCTGATATGGATATTGTCTGTCAGCCCCGGCCGCTCCGGCACCAGACAGGTAATGCCCCGGACAATCATGTCCACCCGCACCCCGGCCTGTCCTGCATCATACAGAGCATCAATCAGCTGCCTGTCTGTCAGGGAATTCATCTTCAGCAGGATGTAGCCCTGACCGCCATTTTGCACCTTGCTGATTTCCCCCTGTATCATTTCCAGCAGGGTCTTTTTCAGATTTACAGGCGCTACCAAAAGCTTTTGGTACTCGCCCCACAGATTGCCGATGCCCATGTTTCTGAAGAACATGGAGGCATCCCGGCCAATGGCATCATCCGCCGTCAGAAGGGCAAGATCCGTGTACAGCTTGGCCGTCTTGGCATTGAAATTGCCTGTGCCGATATGGGTGATATACTTTACGCCGTTCTCATTGGCGGAACGATAGGTAATCAGGCATACCTTGGCGTGAACCTTGTAGCGGTCAAAGCCGTAGAGGATACGACAGCCGGACTCCCGCAGGTCGTTTACCCAGCTGATGTTGTTTTCCTCATCAAACCGTGCCTTCAGCTCCAGCAGGACAGTGACATCCTTGCCCATCTCCGCCGCCACCATCATGTAGTTCATCAGCTTGGCATGTCCCTTGCCGATGCGGTAGATGGTAATCTTGATGGACAGCACATCAGGATTGTACACTGCTTCCTTTACCAGCTGCAGCAAAATACCGAAATCATCATAAGGATACTTCAGCAGCACGTCCTGCCTCTTGACCAGCTCCAGCAGACTGTCCCCCTCCTCCAGATGGAATTTTTCCTCGCAGGAAACCGGCTCATAAGGTGCGTAGTACATCTCCTGCCGCATGGTTTCCGTCAGGTTGTCAGCCAGTCCGTACACATAGTCCAGGGTCAGCGGCGCAGTGGTGGAAAATACCTGGGAGGAGCCTATCTTGTAGCGGTCGATAAGATACTCCGCAATCAGGGACTTGCCCCGGCTCCTGATTTCCAGCCGCACAGGGGTGAGGTGCTTGCGCTTTTTCAGGGCCTTCTTCATGGCCTCCAGATAATCTCCGGCCTCTACCTCTTCCTCCTCCAGATTGATGTCGGCGCTTCTGGTAATGGCAAATACCGCCTTGTCCATCACCGGATAGCCCACAAAGATTTTGTCGATAAATTCCTCGATGATATCCTCCAGCAGGATAAATTCCGTCTTTTCCTTGCTGAGATAAACCACCCTGTCCAGCATGTCCGGCAGGGGAATAATGCCCAAAATCAGCTTTTTCTTGCCCTTCAGCACCGCGGAAATGTACAGCTTCTTGTTGTCAAGGTGCGGGAACGGGTGGTGCTTGTCAATTATCTGAGGGGAAAGCACCGGCAAAATGCGCTCCTGAAACATGTCCTCCAGACAGGCATACTGCTTCTTGGACAGCTCATGGATATTGGCATGGCCGATGCCCTTTTCCAGCAGCTTGCGGCGGAGGTAAGCAAACACCCTGTCCCGCTGGCCGTAAAGCTCCCGTACTGTATCAAAGATGGCATTGAGCTGCTCCCTCGCCGTCATGAGGCTCTTGTTGTCCACCTTCTTTGCATCCATGGCCTCCAGGCTCAGCAGGCTGCCTACCCGCACCATGAAGAATTCATCCAGGTTGCTGGTGAATATCTCCACGAATTTCAGCCTCTCGCACAGAGGCACATTGCTGTCCTCCGCCTCCTCCAGCACACGCTTATTGAATTTAAGCCAGGAAAGCTCCCTGTTCTGGGTATAGCTGGTTGAAAATTTCTTGTTGTTCTGCTCATTTGGTTCAATCTGACCCATTTTACTCTCCCGCCTTCTCCTCAAATTTTTCCTCTGCCCCGCTTTCCAGAGCAATCTCAGCACTCTTCTCAATGTCCTCAGCCTGATTATTTTCTTCATGCTCACCTACCAGCTCATCCTGACCCAGCTTCCCCTTTTTCAGCACGTAGTTATACATAAATCCCTCGCGGACGCCCGTATGTGCCACCAGAATGGATTCGCACTTGAACCTTTTTGCCACGGCGTAGAGAATAATCATGCCCGGCAAAATGGTGCGTATTCTGTCCGGCACCACATCCAGCAGAAGCCCCATATTCTTGATAAACTTTTCCCTGTTCTCTCTCTGCTCCATGGCCTTGATGATATAGCCCACGTGGGAAACCTGCAGCAGATTTTCCGCGGCACTCTTGCCGAACAGCAGCTGGTCCAGCTTCAGGGCAGCTCGCACCGTACCGCCTACGCCGCACATGAGCTTGTACTTGTTTTTGCCGTCAAAGGCCTTGATGCCATCCAGCTTCTTGATGAAATCCGCCCGGATAAGGCGGCGCTCCTCCTTGGTAGGCAGAATCCCCTTTACGAACTTGTTGTAGCTGTTCAAGGAACCCTTGGCAATGCTGACTGCACTGAGGATTTTGCCGTCCTTGTAGGCGACCAGCTCCGTGCTGCCGCCGCCGATGTCCACCAGCAGCCCCTTTTTGACATTGGCCTCCCTGGCCGCTCCCAGAAAGTCCAGCTCAGCTTCCTCCCTGCCGGACAGCACCTGCACAAAAAGCCCCGTGCGCCTTTCAATCTCCGCCACAGCCTCATGGCTGTTCTCCACGTTTCTTAGAGATGCCGTAGCAAAAACGTGCATTTCAGGTATATTCAAGTTGCTGAGGGTTTCCTTGAAATCCTCCAGCACCTCCACCACCCTGTCCACACCGGCAGCAGACATCCGTTTATCCTTCACAAAGGAAGCCAGACCGGCTGTCGCCTTCTTGGTAAACAGGATTTTCAGCTTGTCATCCTTGATGTCATAGACATTCATGCGAATTGTGTTGGAACCTACATCCACTATTGTATACATCATTTTCTCCTCCTAAAATTCAAGTGACAGGTCATCAGATTATTTATATTTACATCCATCATAAACCTTCAATGTAAAGTCCATGGGCAGCTTTTGTAAAATCTTTGTAAAAAAAATATTCCGTCGGCACACAGCCTGACGGAATATCATGAGAGAAAAGGAGATGCCGCAATTTCTGCCGGCCTGGGTAATGCCGGCATGCGATATCTTTATATAAAATTAGAAGGAGCCTATTCTATAATCTCTATCTCGCCTGTGATAGAGAAATTCACCCACTTGGCAATATTTGCCGCGTGGTCGCCGATACGCTCAAAATACTTGTCTATCATCATCATATCCATGAGGTACTCCGCATCGTTGCTGCCTGCCTTCAGCTTGGCTACCAAATCGCTCCGGATGTCGCAGAAGAGGTTATCCACCACATCATCGTACTTCAGCACCTCGTTGGCCAGCTCCATATCCTTGTCACCAAAGGCCTGCAGGCTCATGTGAACCATGTTGCCCACCGCATCGGAAATCTGTTGAAAATCCACCTTGTCCGTGGCCTTTTCAATGTTGCCCACGGAGATAATCTCCGCAATCTCACAGGCCTGGATGCCGATGCGCTCCATATCTGTCACCATCTTCAGTGCCGCAGAAATAGTGCGCAAATCCCTGGCTACCGGCTGCTGCTGCATCAGGAGCTTCAGGCAGATATTTTCAATGCTGCGCTCCTGCTGGCTAATCTGGCTCATCATGTTGTTGATGGTCTTGGCCCGCTTGATGTCCCCATTCAGCAGGGCATCCACTGTCAGCTGGATGGCATCTTCACAGAGGCCGCCCATGTAGACCATCTCATCCTTCAGCAAATCAAGCTGCTGGTCGAAATATGCTCTCATCAGCCAAACCTCCCCGTAATATAATCCTCAGTCCGTCTGTCCTTCGGCACGGAAAACATCTGCTCAGTTTCGCTGAACTCTACCAGATCACCCAGCAGGAAAAAGGCACAGTAATCAGACACACGCACCGCCTGCTGCATATTATGAGTAACCATGACCACGGTGTACTTTTTCTTCAGCTCTACGGCCAGCTCCTCAATCTTGCCTGTAGAAATCGGGTCAAGAGCTGAGGTCGACTCATCCATCAGCAATATATCAGGCTCTACCGCCAGTGCCCTGGCAATGCAGAGCCTCTGCTGCTGGCCACCGGACATGCCCAGGGCCGAGGTGTTCAGCCTGTCTTTTACCTCATCCCAGATGGCCGCGTCCTTCAAGGATTTTTCCACTATATCATCCAGCTTGACCCTTGACGTGATGCCGTGAGTACGAGGACCGTAGGCGATATTGTCATAAATGCTCATAGGAAACGGATTCGGCTTCTGGAAAACCATGCCCACCCGCTTTCTCAGCCAGGTAACATCCACCTTTGGAGCATAGATATTTTCCCCGTTATAAATCACGTTGCCTGTGATTTTGATTCCCTCCACCAAATCATTCATGCGATTCAGTGTTTTCAAAAAAGTGGACTTGCCGCAGCCGGAGGGACCAATCAACGCCGTAATCTGGTTTTGCGGTATATCAACGCTGATGTCATGGAGAGCATGGTGATCGCCATACCACAGGTTCAAGTCCTTGACTTCCATTATCGTATTCATAAAAACTATCCTTCTGTCATATATAATCCTGCAATCAACGCTCTGTATTGCCGGATTGCCCTAAAATATATTTTATCCTGCATCACACATTTTTCAGCTTTTTGGCAGCCATGTTGGCAGAGAAATTCAAAAGCAGTGTCAGTGTCATGAGAATCACCGCAATAGCAAAGGCCACGCCGGTTTCTCCACGCTCGCTGGCATAGACATACAAGGCCACTGTCAAGGTAGCAGAGGAAGACTCCAATGCCGTCACAAAATCGTTCAGCACCAGACCGAAGCCCGCTGTAAACAGCAGTGCCGCCGACTCACCCACAATACGCCCTACAGAGAGGATGCAGCCTGTTACAATGCCGTCAATGGCATTGGGCAGCACCACGGTGCGCACCATGTGCCATTTGCTGGCACCCATGGCCAAAGCGCCCTCCCGATAGGCATTTGGCACGGTCTTCAGGCTCTCCTGGGTAGTGCGGACAATCACCGGCAGTATCATCATGACCAGAGTCAGGCCGCCGGCCAGAATACCCTGCTTCAGGCCAAACATCTCGGAAAACAGCACCATGCCCGCAAGACCGAAGATAATGGACGGAATGCCGGTCAGTGCCTCTGCCGCAAACTCAATCAGGTTTACCAGCTTTTTGTTGGAGGCATACTCCGTCAGGTAGATAGCCGCGCCCGTACCAAGGGGCAGCACAACTGCCATAGCCACCACAATGATATACAATGTATTCAAAAGGTTCGGCAGGATACCGATGGTCTTTTTCACATAGCTACTCTGGCTTGTCAGAAGCTCCCAGGACAGATATGGCACACCCCGGTAAAAGATATAGCCGATAATAAAGGCCAGTAGCAGGCAGGTAAAAATCGCACTGGCCCAGATAAGGCATTTTGCCCCCTGATTCCACAGCTTCCGGCGGGAAAATCCCGAAGCACTGCTGTCAGGGATAGCCGCCCGGCTCACAGCTGCATTTTCCATCCTAGGCCACCCTCCTTCCCTTGACAAATACATTCAGGAACACATTAATCATCATAATAAACAGGAACAGCACCAGCCCGATGGAAAACAGTGCCTGATGCTGCAGGGAACCTGCGGCAGCGTATGACATCTCAGAGGCGATAGCCGTAGTCATAAACCGTACAGATTCCAGCAGCCCCGGCATGTTAGCCACGTTTCCGGAAACCATGATAATCGCCATAGCTTCACCGATAGCACGGCCTACTCCCAGAACCACGGCTGCCGCGATGCCGCTCTTGGCAGCCGGTACACTGACCCTGAAAAATGTTTCCATCTCGGTTGCCCCCAGGGCCATAGAGGCTTCCTCGTACTCTCTGGGTACTGCCTTCAGTGCAGTCTCAGATACGTTGATTATTGACGGTAAAATCATAATGGTCAGCACAATAATGGCTGCCAAGAGGGTGGCACCAGAGGACAGAGAAAATGCCCTCTGAATGCCTGGAACAAGTATAATCATGCCTACAAGGCCGTAGACAACGGAGGGGATGCCAGCCAACAGCTCTACTGCGGTATGAATAACTTTGGCAAATTTCGGAGGAGCGGCCTTGGACAGGAAAATTGCTGTCAGAAGGCCAACGGGTACACCTATCAGCACAGCTCCGGCCGTACCGTAGATGCTGGTGAGGATAAAGGGAAGAATGCCAAAGGATGGCTCAACCGTAGAGACAGTTGGCTGCCATGTGGTACCGAAGATAAACTCCGGAATACCTATCTTCATAATTGCTGGCAGGCCGGCAATTACCAGATGTACCGTGATGCACAGCACGAAGCCTACAGCCACGATACCGCACAGCATAAATACTGCATTTATGCTCTTTTCAGTTATCTCCTGCCATTTAGTTTTATTCTTCATGATATATCAGACCTCTTCATCCAAAGCCTGCTTATTTAGCAGTAGGTACTGCGCCAGCCTGTACAATCAGCTCTGCTGCTGCCTTGGAAGTCATGAAGTCAAAGAAAGCCTGGGCAGCCTCGCTGAGCTTTGCGCCTTCCTTGGTAATCAGGTTGAATGGACGCTGGATAACATACTTACCACTGGAAATATTCTCCTCGCTGCACTCTACGCCATTTACCTTCAGAACCTTGATGCCCTTCTGATTTTCTACAGAAGCAAAGGAAGCATAACCAATTGCAGCCTCGCTGTTCTTGACAGCCTCAATTACGGCACCGGTGGAAGTCAGCTCCTGAGCCAGCTTGCACTTGTCCTTGGTCTTTGTGATGGACTCAAAGCCATCGCGGGTGCCGGAACCTGCCTCACGGCCGATAGCTGCCACCTGGCCTGCATTGCCGCCAAACTTGCTCCAGTCAGCAGCCTCGCCGCTGAACAGGGCAGCCACATCCTCAACCTTCAGGTCATCTACAGGGCACTTCTCATTGACGATGATAGCGATGCCATCCAGAGCCACAGTAGTTTCCTTCAGCCCCTTTGCCTTCTCGCTGTCCTTCAGGGCGCGGGAGGAAAGACCGATATCGGTGGAGCCCTTGCTTACTGCCTCGATGCCTGTGCCGGAGCCGGAAGCATCATAGGTAATGGTTACGCCCTTGTTGTCTGCCATGAACTTCTCGGACAGGATGCCGATAACCTTCTCCATAGAGGTGGAGCCGTTGGTGGATACCGCGCCCTTGAGGCCGGAGCTGCTGCCGCTATTGTCGCTGCCGCAGCCTGCTGCCAGAATACCCAGCATCATTACTGATAACAAAATTGAAAATAATTTCTTCATGTTCTTCATTTACTTGCACTCTCCTTCAAATAATGTTTACGGATTTCTCTGAACATGGCTATATATTAATACGCAAATGTAAAGTCCATTTGCCTGTTTTTGTAAAAAAAATGTAAATATCCGTCAGATATGCAAAAATCCCTCCGAAAGAACAAGCTATTTGCTCATTCCCCCGGAGGGATACATACATTAATCAATGCCTGTATATAGTTATGTGCATTTCCGCACCATTTCGCCAGGATTTCAGCCTTTATCTGCCTGCTGCCATGACCTGTGCCAGTGGCTCCCACACATCAGGGGTTTCCAAGGTACTGCGCCAGTAGGCGCCGCCAACCAAATCGTAGCGGCTGATCAGTGCCGCCTTCAAGGCCAGGGAACGGCAATTTTCCTGCCACACCCGGTAGCGGCTCTTCCCTTCCGTGTACTCAAAATAATACTGGCCTTCGTTAGCAAGCCACACAGGGGACAGCCCCCTGTCTGCAACCAGCTTTTCCGCCTGGGACATGGACAGGGTCTTGCCCTTGGCCTTGCCGGTCTTTATGTCCTCCTGCCAGATGCGCATGTAGAGTGGCATGCCCAGAAGCAGCTTTTTAGGCGGCACTCCTTCCGCCAGTGTTGCCTCTATGCCCCTTTCCACCCAGTCAAGGGATGCCACTGAGCCGCTGACAGTAGAAGCCGCACTATGCTCATCGTAGGCCATCAGCATCAGGTAATTCACCTGCTCAGCCAGCGCCCTGCGGTCATAGCAGCGGGACCATCTGCCGGAGCTGCTGGGAATGGTGATGTCCATGGAAACGGTCAGTCCCTCTGCCTGAAGGGCCCGGCTGATTTCCCCCACAAAGTCCGTCAGGCTGTCCTTGTCCTCCGGATAAATATTTTCAAAGTCGATATTGATACCATCCAGCTCATACTTTTTGGCCAATGCTTTCATTTCCCTGACGGCATTTGCCCTGCCCATGGAGCTTGCCAGAAGCTTTTTCGTCATATCCGGGTTGAAGTCGTTGGTAATCAGCGCCCAGACCTGATAGCCCCGTGCGTGAGCCTGCCTGACATAATCCAAGCTGGCATTGCCCTTCTTATCCTTGATTTTCCCCTTTTCATTGGCAATGATGAACCAGCTGGGAGAAAGTACATTTACTCCCGGAAGCTTATTCTGCTCCGCCAGCCTGCTTGCCTTTTCCCCCGGTGCCTGCCAATCCCACAGCACGCTGACCTGACCTGCCGCCAGGGCTGTATTTGCCCACAGCAGCAGCACCATAAATACCGCTATTACCGCCTTTTTCATGCAGCTCCTCGCCCCTTCCGCATCCTTTTATCTTCCATTAAATTATAATTCATAGGGAAAAGAAATACTACTAAAAATATAAATAATATTTCCCATTGTTTTTTCGTCCTTTAATGTTATAATGTGTCATTATGCTGTTTGGCTAAAAATTCATAAGTAGCACCAACTGCTATGGGAATGTTTTTACAGAAAATCGCCTGCAGCATAATAAATATTTAGGAGGGGATGACTTTGACACATACACAAAAACTGGGGCACCTGGCTGCCATTCTGACGATTATTCTCTGGGGCACAACCTTTGTTTCCACCAAAATACTGCTGGAAGCATATCAGCCGGTGGAAATTCTCTTTTTCCGTTTTATTATGGGGCTGATTGCCCTGACCATCATTTATCCAAAACCATTGAAGGGAACCAGCCTGCGGCAGGAGCTGGTATTCGCCGCGGCAGGGCTGTGCGGCATCTGCCTCTACTACCTGCTGGAAAACATCGCCCTGACCTACACCATGGCATCCAACGTAGGGGTAATCACCTCCATCGCACCGTGCTTTACGGCCATAGTGGCGTATTTTGCCCATGTGGATGAGGACGCTGTCAACAAAAAGTTTTTCTTTGGCTTTCTTGTGGCATTGGCCGGTATTTTCCTCATCAGCTTCAATGGTGCCGAGCTGCAGCTGAATCCTGCAGGGGACGTGCTGGCCATGCTGGCAGCCCTTGCCTGGGCATTCTATGCCGTCATCACCAAGGGCATTGGAAATTATGGATATAATACCATTGTCATGACAAGGAGAATATTCTTCTACGGTATTCTCTTTATGATGCCCGCGTTGCTCTTCTTCGACTGCAGCTGGAGCCTGCAGCCACTGCAGGAGCCTGTCTATCTGCTCAATCTTGTTTTTCTTGGGCTGGGTGCCTCTGCCCTGTGCTTTGTTACATGGAACTATGCCGTAAAGGTTATCGGGGCTATCCAGACCAGCATCTATATCTACATGGTGCCTGTCATAACGGTGATAACCTCCGTTATCGTCCTCGGTGAACAGATTACCCTTATGTCAGGCCTGGGCATCGTGCTTACGCTGAGTGGGCTTGTGATTTCGCAGTATCGCAGTAAAAGAAGGTAGATTTCAGTTTGTCGTAGTGGTTGTTTGTCACTTCGTGCATATACTGATGTAATTTGTAAATTTGTGGACTCTGTTCAGACATAAAAAGGGGTGAGCAGGGGCAATACCTATAGAAAACACGCTCGCGCTCCTCATTGCGCCTAGCGGATGCTAAGCTCTCGCTTCGCCTAATGGCTCGCGAATCGCTAAGCACCGAGGCACAACAAAGGTTTTCTATAGGTACAGCCCCAACTCGCCCCTCTCTTTGTCTGAACAGATACAACAGAATAATAAACTCCATTCATAATATGTGACCATAGTGATACATACAACTTTACGAGCAAGCCTGAAAAGGGGGAGGGGATGCTGACGCAACCTGCTACTGCCAACAACTATGCAAGACAATCTGCTCTTAGAGCTGATTAACTCAGATATGTGTTGGCAATTACAGGTTTCGTCAGCCTCCTCGCCCCCCTTTTCAGTCTTTTCGTAAAGTATTATTATGTTGCCGTGGCAAAATATAAGAGCTTTCTGGCAAGTAGGTGGGGAGCTGTCGCAGGATTGTAACTATTGGCAGATGATGCGATGGGCGGTTGACTTTATAAGCAGATTTGTGAAAATTTTGTGTCAGACCTATTAAAAATTATCAGGGCATGTGCCATTCGCATGGCACTTAGACGCGCCTCGGTGCTTAGTGATACGCGAGCCGAAGGCGAAGCGTGAACTTAGCATCCGCTAGGCGTGGATAGTAGCGCGAGCGTGCCTGCGATGGTACTGCCCTGATGCTATATAAAAAGGTCTGACCGTAAGCCTATACACAACAATGTACAAAAGTAACCGCCCATGGTATATTTGCTATTATTTACCTGACAGTTCCCCTGCACTAATCTCTAAAACTTTCATATTTCCTCGAAGTAACATTCAACCACTACGAAAAACTGAAATCTATAGAAACAAAAAAGAGGCTACCTTGCAGTAACCTCTCTTGCTCTAACCGGCAACTTCTATGGAAGCCTGCCTGACGGCAGCCTTTCAATTAAAGTGTAAGGAAAATCTGCGCGCAGATTTTCCCGCAATATGCCACCGGCATATTGCGCCTCCCAGGCCGCTCCCTGTTATTGGCTGGAGACGGTGCCTATATAACAAAAAAGAGACTATCCGAAGATAATCTCTTTCTAACCGGCAACTTC
>CAMFES010000046.1 GCA_945949525.1 uncultured Veillonellaceae bacterium | reverse complement strand
ATGTACTTGGCATCCAGCAGCTCCGTCATCACATCGGAGATATGGTCGGTGCGCAAATCAAACAGCACCGGCTTCACGCCAATATGATAAAAAGCATCCGCCACGTTCTTGGCCATAATCTCGGTAGTATGCCACATGGTATCAAATACTACTACAGCCTTGTCAGACTTCTTGAAGCTGCTCCAGTCCTTGTAGCCCTGAATAATATCCTCAATATTGGTGCGCCAGGAAACGCCATGGCCGGTGAGAATCATGCTGATTTTCAGCCCGGAAAGAGCCTCCACAGCCTTCTGGGCCTGCATGCCATACGGCATGAGGATATTGGCATAATACTTCTTGGCCTGATGCATAACCTCGGTAAAGTCCACCTCGTCAGCAAAGCGCTCAGTGGTGGCCAGATGCTGGCCAAAGCCGTCGTTGGAGAAAAGAATCTCCTCCTCCGGGCAGTAGGTCACCATGCTGTCAGGCCAGTGCAGCATAGGAGTAGTCACAAAGGCTAGGGTACGCTTACCGATGGACAGGGTATCCCCTGCCTTGACAGTCACATAATCCTTCTCCCCGTAGCGGCCGGTCAGCCCCTTCAACCCATTCGGGTCGCTGGTGACAATCTTGGCATTCGGGCACTGCTGGGACATAAAAGGAATGCCGCCGGAATGGTCAGGCTCCACATGGTTGGACACGATATAATCAATCTTGGCAGGATCCACAATATTGCGGATGCGCCCCAGCATCTCCATGCAGAAGGGAGCCTTCACCGTATCAATCAGCGTAATCTTCTCATCCATGATGAGGTATGCATTATATGTAGAACCGCGCTCTGTGCTATAGCCGTGGAAGCTGCGCATGGAGTAGTCCATAGAACCAACCCAGTAAATATCCTTCTTAACTTCTACAGGTAACATTAAACCTTAACCACCTTTCCAATAACAAATAACACTACATCAATACAACAATACGTTAGACAAATTTCCTATACTAGTTAATATATAAAAAAACGCTATGCATGTCAAGATATATTTGTCTTTGGAAAATATTTGTGCCTGAGCAAATCTCCCCAGGTACGAGGCGGATAATTCTCAAAAAACATAAAGATAATTGGTATAACAATTAAGGTGAAAATCGTGGAGGTAATCAACCCGCCGATGATAACCCATGCCATGCTGACACGGGTTTCCGCCCCCTCCGTAATGGCAAGGGCAGTAGGCAGCATGCCCACAATCATGGTAATCGTAGTCATAAAAATCGGCTTCAAACGCACCTTGCCCGCCTCAATAATGGCATTCCAGGCGGTATAGCCCCGCTCCTGCAGGGTCATGGTATAATCCAGCAGCAACGTGCCGTTCTTTGCCACCACGCCATCCATCACCAGAATACCAATCATGGAGTACAGATTCAGCGTGTTGCCCGTAAAGAGCAGGAACAAAAGTGAGCCAATCAGCCCCAGTGGCAGGGAAAACATGCGGATAAACGGCGTCAGCACCGACTCGTACAGCACCGCCAGCAGCATGTAGATAAGCACCATGGCCATCAAAAGAGCCATCAGCAGCTGCTCATAGGTATCATTCATGTTGGTGGCCTGTCCCTTGAACTTGTAGCTGATGCCCTCGTCCAGCCCCATGGCCTTTAGATCCTTGTCCACCTCGCTGATAACCTCGCTTAACGGCCTTGCACCGATGTTGGCACTGATGGAAATAGACCGCTGCTTGTCCACACGGCGGATAGTCACAGGGCCTGTGCCATACCTGATATCAGCCACATCACCCAGGAACACGGTCCTGTCCCCGGCTGATACCGGGATAGCGGAGATATCCGACACCTTGTAGCCATCGGCACCCTTGAAGCGCACCTTGATATCCGTGTCCTGATTTTCATTCAGGGGGTCGTTGACCAGGGTTCCGGCACTGCGACCGGAAATAACCGAGCTCATGCCGCCCTCAATATCCCCCAGAGAAACGCCCATGGCACGGATTTTTTCCCTGTCCACGGTCATCTGCAGCTCCGGCAGTCCCTCTGTATAGGTACTGCTCACATCGGAAATGCCGTTACCCTTTTCCTTCAGCATCTCCATAATGCGATTGGAGGCATCCACCAGCTTTTCATTGTCGCTGCCCCGCAGCTCAATGCGCAGGGCACCGCCGCTATTGGGGCCGCCACCGCCGGACACGCCTGCCACAGAGGTCTGGCTTTCCACGACGCGGATGCTGGCGCCGTCAAAATCATTCTGCTTGATGAATTTGCGCAGCTCATCCGTAACCTCCCAGATGCTGCGGCTGCGGTCGCTGCGGTTCACCAGCTGCACCTTGATGCGACCCTCGTAGGCATTGCTTCCGCCGCCACGGGTAAGATAATACTTCACCTCTGGCATATCCGCCAGCTTGTCCTCCAGCACCTTCAGCACCTTGTCCGTTTCCTCCACGGTACGGCTCACCGGCAGCTCCACCACTATCTGAAAGCTGCCCTCGTCAGAGCGGGGCATATACTCCGTTCCGATGACACCGGCAGGCACCAGCATGATCACCCCGACAAAAAGTCCCAGTCCTGACAGCAGCACAGCCTTCTGATGATGGAAGCTCTTTCTCAGCAGCCGCTCATAATGCACCACCGCCCAGCGCTCCACGTTGTCCATAAAATCCCACAGCCTATGCTTGGGCACCTGCCAGCCCTTTTTGAAAAGCTGGGAGGCCAGCATCGGCGTCAGGGTAAATGACACGAACAAGGAGAACATGCCTGCAAAGACAATGGTCAAGCCGAACTGGCGGAAAAACTGCCCCGTCATGCCGGACATAAAGGCGATAGGCAGAAATGTCACCGCATCGCACAGGGTAATGGCAATGGCCGCCATGCCGATTTCGGTTCGCCCCTTCTCCGCTGCCACATCGGGCTTTTCCCCCATCTGCAAATGCCGGATGATATTCTCCAGCACCACGATAGAGTCATCCACCAGAATGCCGATGCACAGGGTCATGCCCATCAGGGACATCATGTTGAAGGTAAAACCGGCTGTGTACATCACGAAAAAAGTAGCAATCAGCGAGGTCGGTATGGAAACCATAACCGCCGCCGTAGAACGCCACCCCCGCAGGAACAAAAACAGCACCAGTCCCGTAGTGCAGAGGCCCTCCACCAAAGTTCCCAGCGTATTGTGCAGGGCAGTGTTGACGTAGTCCGCATCATCGCTGACAATGGTAAATGTATAATCAGGATTGTCCTTTTGCAGCTCTGCCAGCTTCTCCCGGATGTTTTCCGAGGTTTCCACCACATTGGCATCGCTGTTCTTGTAAATCTCCACGTTGACTGCCGCTCTGCCGTTGACACGGGCCACCCGGACAGCCCTGGCATCCTGATGCTTCACATCAGCCACGGCAGTGAGAGGCACCGACTGCTTGTCCCCATTTTGCACAAAAAGCTTCTCAATCTCCGAGGCCTTCCTGTACTGGGCAATCATCCTCACATCGGAGCGTTCCGTGTCCGTATAAATGGTGCCGGAGGGCAGCAGCTGGTTATCGCTCTTGATGGCATTGACAATATCGCTCATGGTGAGGTTGTAGGCGGCCATTCTGCCCCTGTCAACCTCTACAGCCACTTCCTTGTCAATGCCGCCCCGCACTTCTATCTGGGACACGCCGCCAGCCTGCTGTATGCTGTCCGCAAACTGGTTATCCACCTTGGCGTACAATCCGGACAGTGGCATATCCGCCGTCACGGCCACCTCCATCACAGGCTGGTCGTTGGCATCACGCTTGATGACTACCGGGTCGTCCGCCTCGTCAGGCAGCTGGTAGCGGATGCTCTCCACCTTCTTGGTGGCATCAATGGCCGCCTGATCAGCATCCGCATCAAACTCCAGCTCCAGCCCCACGTTGCCCATCTCATAGCGGGCCGTAGAACTCATCTGCTTCACGTTGGACAGGGATGACAGGGCATCCTCGATAGGCTTGATGACCTGCTGCTCAATTGACTCGGCATTGGCCCCCGGATAGCGGACGGACACCGTTACATAAGGGGTATTCAGGGCAGGCAAAAGCTCCACCCCGATGCGGTAGAAGCTGAACAGCCCCAGCACCACGAAAAACAGCACAATCATGGAAATGCCAATGGGACGCTTAATGGAAAATCGCGTAAGATTCATGACTGTCCAGCCTCCCCGGCACTATCCTCCTGCTTCTTGGAATCCTCCTGACCTGCGGCATAATCCTGCTTCCTGGCAGGACTCTCTGCCAGGCTGTCAGCATTTTTGACCTTTACCGCCATATCATTCTGCAGCCTGTCCTGGCCGGAGGTCACTACCAGCTCCCCTTCTGAAAGACCGGCCACAATCTCCGCCTCCGCATCGTTCATCAGGCCGATAGTCACCTGCTTTTCCTGCACTGTGCCCGTATCTTCATTATAGACATACACGGAAGTACGGCCATTTTTTGTCAGGATTGCTTCCTTCGGCACAAACAACGTGTCCTTCTTCTGCAAAATATCTATGGCAGAGCGGGCAAAGAGCCCGGACTTGATTTGTGACCTGTCAGCATCCAGGGAAATCCGCACCATAAAGGTCTTGCTGTCCTCCCCCATGGCAGGGCTGACAAAAACCAGCTTGCCGGTAAAGTCCTGCCCCATGGCATCAACAGTAACATTGACAGCCATGCCCGGCTCCAGCACGGCTGCATCATTTTCCGACAGGCTGCAATCCACGTAAATATGGCTGTTATCTACCAGTGTCAGCACCTTGGAGCCTGCGGTAAGATAGCCCCCCACCTCGGCATTGCGGTAGCTGATTACCCCGTCCCGGGGTGCCCGGAGAAACATGTCACTGCGCTGCTTTTCCAGCGCCTTAACATTGTACCTGCTCTTTACAGCTGCCAGCTCCTTGGAGCGGACACTGGCAGGGGTGCTGCCCCCCTCAGACTGGTTGGCAAGAGAGTCATAGGCTGCCTTGGCCGTCACGTACTGGTCACGGGCAGAGTCCAGGGTATCCTGGGAAATGGCCCCGATAGAGTACAGGTACTGCTGCCGGTCATAATGCTGCTTCTGAATGTCGTAAGCCGCCTCGGCCTTGAGGTAGTCGGCATAGTAGCCAGCCTGAGTAGTCACCGCATCAGCACCTGCCGCCTCAGCCTCCGCCCGCGCCTGCCCGATGGCAATATCCAGATCCTCCGTATCCTGCACCAGCAGAATCTGTCCCTCTTTCACCTGGTCACCCAGCTCCACATTCACCGCTGTCACCCTGCCGGCATATTTCGGTGACAGGGTGATGGCCGCATCCGACACGGTCTGCCCCGTCAGGGCGATATGCTTTGACAAATCCCCCCGCTGCAGCCTGTACACCTCCACCTGGGTCAGTTCCTGCTTCTTTGGCCCGCCGGCCTGCTGCTCAGATACCCGGTAAGCCACCATAAAAATAATCAACAGCAGGCAAATAACGCCTGCTGCTGCCATCTTTCTATTACGTAAATTTTTTAGCTGATGTCGCATAAATCATCTTCCTCAATGTATTGCAGCATAACAATCATCGCGTATATGCGCCTTTCGTGCTATGCCGCTAATTTTTTACCCAGCCATACTTGTACATCAATGGCAAATATTGAATTCTCTCCAAAAAATCCTTGTTTGTATTTTCCGTATGAAATATAGGGACACGCTCTATAGCGTAAATATTGCTGTCCCTGCTTGCATTGTCGTATTTAATCGTAAAAGCGCCCTTGTAACCAGCCTCCTTTACCAGCTCAGCAATATGAAGGTTGTATGTACCGGTAGGGTATGCTATAAAATCTGCCTCTACACCCAGCTTTTCCTTGATGGTATCGCGGGACTTGGCCAGCTCCCTGGATATATCGTCATCACTGGCCTCCGTCATGGACTTGTGGTTATGGGTATGGGATTCAATGGAGAATCCGTTGTCCGTCAATTCCTTGGCCTGCTCCCAGGTCAGATAATTGTCATACACACCCAAAAATCCCGTTACCACGAAGATGGTTCCCTTGAAACCGTACTTCTTCATGATAGGATACGCATTGGTATAGTTATCCTTGTAGCCATCGTCAAAGGTAATCAGCACCGGCTTCTCCGGCAGCTCCCTGCCATTGACAATGAACTCATACAGATCCTCCGGCGTAATGCTGGTATAGCCGTATTCCTGCAGCCATTTCATGTGCTGCTCAAAATCCGCCAGCGGCACAGACAAGGACATGTGTTCATCCACTACCTTGTGATAGTTCAGTACCATCACCGTCCGCGAATCCTCCTGCACCGTTACAGCAGCTGCCGGCATGGGCTGGGCACTGGCAGCATCCCCCTGCTGCTTCACAATAATGCCCACCACAAGGCACACTGCCACAACGGCCAGTCCATACACAAACTCCTTGCTGGAAATATTCTTCAGCTTTTCCCTGATCCTGTCATATAACGGTTTCATTATATCCCCCAAATATTAAAATTACATTAAAATGATTATCATTTCTTAACTTTATCAAAACCAATGCGGATTATCCCGCTTCTATATATTATACATTTTTTGCTCAAAAACTCAATCTGTGATATAATATTTCCGTCTGTAAAAGACAAAGTACGAATAAATCTTTAAGGAGGATTTTTTATATGACTATCACAAAGGAAATGTCCATTATGGAGGTTGTTACCAACTACCCTGATACTGTACCAGTATTTATGCAGGCCGGCATGGGCTGCATCGGCTGTGCCGCTGCCCACTTCGAGAACATCGAGCAGGGCGCCATGGCTCACGGCATCGACATCGACGAGCTGATCACCACTCTGAACGACGTCGTTCCTCAGCAGTAAGCAGCAATCAGGAGCAAATCTAAGCGACAAAATAAAAGCTCCCTCATTGAATTAGAGCAAAGGCCAATCCGATGAGGGAGCTTTGTTTAAATCTGACAAGACTCACTGCAAAAACACAAGCAAATTCTCATATTTCTCCAAATTATCCTTGATGTAATCACGCTTAAATGATGCAAAAGCACTTTTCCTGCTAAGCAAAAGCCTCAGCCTGTTCTGTAAGCCTTCTGAAGGCAATTTTTGATACTTACTCAGCGTATCAAAAATAGGCTTATTTCATGCTGCAATTTATCCATTCTATGTTGCGAAGCATATATTCTTATACCACTATTGCTGGCATTAAAAGCCTCATCCACAAGCTTTGCCGTCAGCACAGATTTTTCATCTTCATCCTTATTGTGAATACTGACATTTCCCTTGTCGTATAAGCAATGCAAATGCACTTCCGGATCATCCTTGCAGCAATCAATAATCTTGCCCTCATATTCCTGTTTATTCTTCAAGCCATTGCAGTGTAGGCAGCTAAAAAACAAATTATTCCAGTCAAACATGGCATCTATATCCCTGCCATTATGATGGGGCACCAAATGCTCCACCTGTGGATCACTTATATCCTTCAGCTCGCAAATATAACATTTATTAGAAAAATCCTTTGCTAGCTGCTCAACCACATCCGGCTTGTTATATTTGCCATTCCTGCCCTTTTGCTTCTCAATAGCCAGTGACTCCGGCGGTATTGGAGATTTCTCACATTTTACCATATCATCCTACCCTATCCATCAATTCCAGCTTCATTTTCTGATAATCTGCCATAATATCCAGTGCCAAATAATCAGGAATTTTATCAAGATAACTTTCCAAATGCATAATTTCGCTGACATCATCATCTGTCAGCTTCTCCTTGCCATACAGCTCCTGATATCTGGCAAATTTCTTTTTCAGCTCATCTGAAAGCTGGGAAGCACCAAAATACCCTTCTACAACACCCTCATAAGGAATATTGGATAATCCTTCCTCCGTATTCACCAAAGTCTTATTCTCTAAATCGTAAATGACAACATTAGAGATAGAATTCAGTATAAATGGCGAATGGGTGCTGACAATAAACTGAATATTCGGGAAAAGTTCCGTCAGTATAGGCAAAATATTTTTTTGCAATGACAAATGAAGATGGGCTTCTATCTCATCTATTAAAACAATCCCTTCCAGGTCATATTTATTCTTTGCCTTATGCTCCATACGCATCATCAGGTCTGTCACAATGTCCAAAACAGCAGCATAGCCACTGGACAAAGCATCAAAAGCAAACGGCTCCCTGCCCTCCTCCATGATATGAAAGGCATAAGTTTCAATATCAAATTCCAGATGCACACTTTGATTATCAAAAATCCGTTTTAAAATACGGTCAAAATTCTCAAACCACCTGCTGATTTCATCGGCACGCTCATGCTTGCCACTGGTTGCATACAAAGCCTGGCTTGATTTCATATCCAAAAGGTATTTAACGAAATATTTCCCCGGATTATCACCAATAGCATACTTATCTTGAAAAACAACTTTTTCTATATGCTTTTCATTAGCGATTTTATACTGACGTTCTGCAGGATAATACGCAACGATAAATTCGCCTTTATATGATTTCTTCAAGATTTCATTATGATCAGAAAACACAGCACAAAAATCTATATTTTTATTTGGAATATTCCGCTGTTTCTTCATTACCTTTCTAGAATAGTTATCCCCTATTATTTCATAGTCATTTAGAGTAACATATTGGGTTAAAAAATCTCTCAAATATTCCAATACACTTGTTTTTCCACTACCATTTTTGCCAGTTAAAATTAAATGTCGGTTTGCAGGCAAAAATATGTCTATGCCATGTAGATGACGTATCTTACTTATTGCTAACTTACTTATATAATGATTCATATATATCACCACGATGCATAATCACAAAGAATCATAACATACATTTTAAAAAATCCACTAGTACGAAAATACCCAACCAATACATCAAAAAACTGAGTATTGCTTCGTAAAATTGTTGCAAACCTGCTATATAAATCACGTTCTGGTTCATTTGTAAAAAATTTTAAATCTGTACTACTCATAATACTGACTCCTAAAAACTGATTGTGAACTCTATTAATAATTGGCTACACATCCAACCACATAAATCCTTTTTTGTAAAAAACCGTCCACCAAAAATCACCTTCAGCGGACGGCTCATCACACATTTCCTTATCTATGGCACAGGGCTAACACAAAAATGATACACAAATCCTTATGCCCAGTCTTTTTTACAATATAGCTGCTTTCTTGCCAATCAATGCCACCTGCTCCACTGTCATCCTGGCAACCTTGGCTACCACCTCAATGCTGATATTTTCCTTCAGCATATTCTGAATCATTTTTTCCGCACCAATCACTTCACCTGCTGCCCTTCCACGCGCCTCTCCGCGAGCCTCAACTCTATCCAATACCTCGCACATTTTAACTCCCTCCTGTCCATCAGCAAAGTCCTCTAGCACTTCAGAATAACGCTTGTCACGGGTCAGTACCGACATCAGCTTCAAAAAACTGTCAGGATGCTGGATCGGCTTATTCAGCGGTACATATTCCCCCTGCCTGCTTTGCTGCACAAAATAATCAGCAATAATCTGGAAATCACCTTTATATTTCTTCACCTGCTCAGGCGTAAGCCTCGGCACATCTATAAGATTTATCTTAAAATCATTCACAAAGGGCTTCAAAATCTCCGGCACATCAATCACATCATACAGGCACAGAGGCTTTTTCCATGGCCTTGCACCAAAATACAGCACCAGGGTTATCACTGGATAGCGTTTTCCCCGCACCTTGTGTCTCCTGCCGGTCCGCTCATCCACCACAATCTCATCCTGATTGAGTTCATCACGATAAGAAATGCCATCATATCCTATAACCCTGATTGGCATATCCCAGTCAATAGCCATCTGATTTTCAAAACCAACCAGTGCAAGCCGTACATTGCAGTGCATATCCATGCAATACTTTGCCACATCCCGTTCCAGCTCGTGAATAACGCCTTCAGCGGCCTTATACTGGGAAAACGGCTGGGCATCCACAAGGCTCTCCGCCTTGATAATCTCCCTGCCATCAAACAGACTGCCGTTTACAATATCTGCTACAACATCATTATACGCCTCAAAATTTTTCTGTGCAATATCCTTTTCACCCATCAGCTCTACCACCTATCAATCCCATCATAACCAAGCTACCTGCACCATGCTTCTGAAAAACCGCCCACTGAAACTTACCTTCAGCGGACGGTTCTCCTCACGTTATCAAAAAATAACCAAAATCTTAAATTTTAATTGCTGCCGCGCCTGCCAGGGTTGCCCGTGCCTCATTCATGAGGTTCTCCATGATGACAGCCATAGGCTCAATCTTCTTCAGCGGCGTCAGGCTCTGGCCTGCCTGCACCATGCCGTTCTCCACATCGCCATCCACTGCAGCCAGCTTGTTGGTGCCGGTAGCCATCTTCAGCAGGGTTTCCTTGTCCGCCTTGCCGGAGAACTCAAGAGCCTGATACTCCGTGGAGAACTTGTTCTTGACACCACGGACAGCACTCTTTATGGTCTGGCCGGTTACGATGGTATCAGTATCCACCGCCTCAATCAGCTTCTGCTTCATATTCTCATGGACAGGGCACTCCTCGGCAATCAGGAACCGGGTGCCAATCTGCACTCCGGCCGCTCCCATTAGAAGGGCTGCCGCAATCCCCCGGCCATCAGCGATACCGCCGGCCATCACCACAGGAATCTCCACCTCCGGGATAACCTGGGTCATAAGAGCCATGGTAGTCAGCACGCCGATATGGCCGCCTGCCTCCATGCCCTCAACCACGATGGCATCCGCATTGTTGTCCTGCAGGCGCTTGGCCAGCTTTACATTAGGAACCACAGGAATGACCTTGATACCGGCAGCATGCAAAGGCTCCACATAAGGCACAGGATTACCGGCCCCCAGGGTAACGAAGGCAGGCTTCTCCTGGCAGATAACCTCCACAATCTCGTCCTTGTTAGGAGCCATCAGCATTACATTCACGCCAAACGGCTTATCCGTCAGCTCACGGCACTTCCTGATTTCATCCCTTACATACTCGGTAGTGCGCCCGCCGCAGGAAATGATACCGGCTCCCCCTGCATTGGAAACAGCAGCTGCCATTACCGCATCAGAAATCCATGCCATACCACCCTGAATCACAGGATACTTTATGCCCAAAACCTCACAAATGCTCTTTGCCATAATACAATTACCTCCTAACCAATAGAAAACACAGTATTATTATACCATCATTTCCCCTGTTGGAAAACATAAATTTGCAGAAAAAAATGTCCATGCCGGGACTATAAATCCCTGACATGGACATCTCACTTGTCAGTAATTGTCAGTAACCATTACCAAGCATCAGCAACGCATTACTAATCACCGGCAGCCATCAGCAACCACTAACATGCATTAGCCGATAACAGCCAGAACCTCGCCAGCCTGTACAGCCTGACCAGCTGCAACGTTGATAGCCTTCACGGAGCCGTCAACAGGAGCAACAATCTCGTTCTGCATCTTCATAGCCTCGAGAATGAGAACTACCTCGCCAGCCTTTACTGCCTGGCCAACGGAAGCAACCAGCTTGATTACCTTGCCTGGCATTGGAGCGTTTACAGCGGACTCGCCAGCTGCAGGAGCTGCTGCCGGGCCAGCTGGTGCTGCAGGAGCTGCTGCTGGTGCAGGAGCCGGAGCTGCAGGAGCAGGTGCAGGAGCTGCAGGAGCCTTTGGAGCTGCAGGAGCTGCGCCAGCTGCCTTTACTTCCTCAACCTCAACCTCATAAGCGGTGCCGTTTACAGTAATGTTGAACTTTTTCATCTAATATACCTCCACAAACTCTCAATGATACAACGTATCCTTCATTATCGCTTAATTCAGCTTAACATAGCTTATATAACTTAACGTCGCTTGCATACCGCGACTAAAAAGCCTTATTTATTACAATGGAATATTGCCATGCTTCTTGGCAGGCATAGCCTCACGCTTGCTTGCACAAGCATTCAAAGCGGTAATAATCAGAGGACGGGTTTCAGCCGGCTCGATAACCATGTCGGCATAGCCACGCTCTGCAGCCTTGTACGGAGTTGCAAACTCATCTACATAAGCCTGGGTGTTCTTTGCCTTCTGCTCAGGCTCATCACGCTTGAAGATGATGTTGGCAGCACCGGCAGGACCCATAACTGCAATCTCAGAAGTAGGCCAAGCCATAACCTGATCAGCACCCAGCTCGCGGCAGCACATAGCAATGTAGGAACCGCCATAAGCCTTACGGGTAATAACAGTAACCTTTGGCACAGTAGCCTCGGAGTAAGCATACAGCATCTTTGCACCATGACGAATGATACCGCCATGCTCCTGACCAACGCCTGGCAGGAAGCCCGGAACGTCAACCAGATTTACCAGCGGAATGTTGTAGGCATCGCAGAAGCGGATAAAGCGTGCAGACTTGTCAGATGCATCAATATCCAGGCAGCCGCCCATAACCTTTGGCTGGTTGGCAATGATACCAACAGTGCGGCCGTCGAAACGAGCGAAGCAGCAGATGATGTTGGTAGCAAAATGCTGATGAACCTCATAGAACTGGCCGTCATCAACCAGCATCCTGATGATTTCCTTCATGTCATAAGGAGCATTCGGGTTATCAGGGATAATGGTGTTCAGTGCCTCCTCCATGCGGTCCGGATCATCATTGGTAGCAACGATAGGGGTTTCCTCCATGTTGTTGCTAGGCAGGAAGCTCAGGAGGTAACGAATCTGCTGGATGCAGTCGTCCTCGTTGGCAGCCACGAAATGAGCAACACCGGACTTGGTGTTGTGGGTCATGGCGCCGCCCAGAGCCTCAGCAGTAACCTCCTCATAGGTTACGGACTTGATAACGGCAGGGCCGGTGATGAACATCTGGGAGCTCTTGTCAACCATGTAGATAAAGTCGGTGATAGCAGGGGAATACACAGCACCGCCAGCGCATGGTCCCATGATTACGGAAATCTGAGGGATAACACCGGAAGCAGCGGTATTGCGGTAGAAGATACCTGCGTAGCCGGAAAGTGCGTCTACGGCCTCCTGAATACGGGCACCGCCGGAGTCATTGATGCCGACAATAGGTGCGCCCATCTTCATAGCCAGATCCTGAACCTTCCAGATCTTCTTGGCATGCATCTCACCCAGGGAACCACCCTCTACGGTGAAGTCCTGTGCAAAAGCATACACCAGGCGGCCGTCCACAGTACCATAACCGGTAACAACGCCCTCAGCCGGCAGATCCTTCTTCTCCTGACCGAAATTGGTGCAGCGATGCTTTACGAAAGCATCCAGCTCAACGAAAGAGCCTTCATCAAACAGCTTGGCAATACGCTCGCGAGCAGTCATCTTACCCTTTTCATGCTGCTTTGCGATGCGCTTTTCACCGCCGCCCAGCTCAATGTGAGCCTTCTTTTCCTTCATAAGTTCAATTTTTTCCTGAACTGTAGCCATTTTTTACCTCCTAAACAGCCCTATAAAAACCTTGGCTGGATTCTATTATCTGTCCTCATGCTGGCAGAGCTCCAAAAGCACGCCATAGGTAGACTTTGGATGAACAAAGGCAATATCAGCACCACCGGCACCCTTGCGAGGCTTGGTGTCAATCATCTTGATGCCCTTTTCCTGAAGCTCAGCAATTGCTGCAGGCAGGTCGTCAACCCGGAGAGCAATGTGCTGGATACCGCCGCGGCCACCGTTCTTCTCAATGAACTTTGCAATCGGGCTGTCAGGCTCGGTAGCAGCCAGCAGCTCAATCTCGGAACCGTTCGGAGTTGGATTAAAGGTGGTGGTAACCTTCTGCTCTGCCACAGTTTCCTGACCGGTGCAAGGAAGTCCGATAGCAGTCCAGAAATTCTGAGTTTCCTCCAAATCGTTTACAGCAACACCAATATGATCCACACCTAAAATTTTGAATGCCATTTAGCATACCCCCTAAATAAAAAATTACTCTTTTAACATATCCTGCATGATATTGGCTACTACAGTATAAGGGTCGGTCTCCCTCGCCTTAATCTGCTCCACATATTCATCCAGCCTGCCGGTTGTATTCAGCTTGCCGGTAATATACTTGCCAATATTGCTATGAAGAACATCCAGCATCTCGTTCTTGGTACGCTGGGTGCGACGCTGCTGCAAAATGCCCGTCTCACTGATGTACTTGAAATGCTTTTCGATATTCTCAATGGTTTCAGTGATGCCTTCGTTCTGGCTGGCAATAACCTTCTGAATAGGAGGCCGCCAGGCCATACCTTCTGCATGCTTCGCCACGTTCAGATGATGGAACTGATCTGCCAGAGCCTTCTCTGTGGAGGTCTGTTCCATCTGCATGCCGTGGGCATCCAGGTCAAGCATCATATTCAGCTCGCGGACCAGCTTGTCAGCGCCATCATGGTCAGCCTTGTTGATGGTGAACACATCACCAATCTCCAGGATACCTGCCTTGATAGCCTGAATGTCGTCGCCCATGCCCGGAATCAATACGACCA
>CAMFES010000045.1 GCA_945949525.1 uncultured Veillonellaceae bacterium | reverse complement strand
AGTTCCTGACCGGTGACCAGTTTGACTCCGTTATGAACTACAAGCTGTCCTTTGCTGTAGGCGATTTGTTCCTGAACAGGGGCGATGCCAAGGCGGCAGATGATGAGCTGAAGATTCTCCAGCAGAATTATCCGCGGGAGGCTCTCTATGATCTGATGAACATCGTGGATTCCCATGATACTGTCCGTGCCATCTACAAGTTCGGTGGCGGTCAGGAGTCCGTGGCTCAGGCTACCTTGAAGGATTTTGACTATGAGCTGGGCAAGGCACGGCTGAAGCTGTCTGCGGCATTCATCCTGGGCTATCCTGGCATGCCGACCTTCTTCTACGGTGATGAGGCCGGTGTATACGGCAGTGCCGACCCTGATTGCCGCCGCACCTATCCGTGGGGCAACGAGGACAAGGAGCTGATTGCCTACTACAAGCAGGTAATGGGTGTGCGCAATGCTCACAAGCAGCTCTTTGCTCATGGTGATGTAAATACCCTGAAGGCAGAAGGTGACATCTTTGCTTATGCCCGTACCAACGGCAGCGAGGCAGCAGTTGTGGCTTTGAACCGTGGCAAGGCACAGCAGGTGGTTATTCCTGCCGGTCAATTTGCTGACGGCACTGTTTTTGCAGATGCCCTTGACAGCAGCTTCCAGGCAGCTGTTTCCGGCGGCCAGCTGGTGGTAGACCTGGGTGAGAATCAGGCCCGCATGATGATTAAGAAATAAGCGTCGGTTTATTGAGTTAATTACAGTTAATAAAAGATAAAGAAAAGTCCCCCATGCAGCTTAAACAAGTTGCATGGGGGATAAATTTTTAGTATAATGTGTTTGGTGGTACTGCCAAGTACGGTAGGCGGTTAGTCCTCTGCGGAGGGCCTGCTAAACCCTCTGTTCAGAACCTCGCAAGAGGAATCCTGCAAGGGGGAGGTGATAACTATGTCAGATGAGTTTTTCATCAGCGTCATCAGCCTCGTAATTACCTGTTTAGGTTTTGGCTACATGATTGGCAAAGATATCAACGATAAGCAGAAGTAACCGCCCAAAGTCCCAATAAGTGCGGTCGCGTCTGCGGAATAACCAAGCTAAAAAGGACTAACCGTCTATCAGCAGTACCACCTTTTTATTACACTCTCATTATACAGTTATTTAGTTTTTTTGGCAAGTCAATTTACCGCTTCACATCTGCTATGCGGATGCGCGGGCGGCGCGGTATCAGTCCCTGCTCGTAGGCCAGGTCGTAGAATACCCTGAGATTGTCCAGATATTCTTCGGTCAGGTTCCATTTGATAACATGAAGATACTCTGACACCTGCCGTTCCGTAAACGGCTTTTGGTCAATTATAGAGGCGATAGCCTCTTTTTTGTTTTTCATGCCTTCCTGCAGGGAGCGATAGAGGCGGTCGTAGATGAACTGCACGCCCTCCGGATTGGCCTGGGCAAAGCTCTTGTGAACTGTCCAGACCGCATATACCATACAGCGGTCGGTGAGCTTTTTCCACTCCCGTCCCAAATCGTAGTAGTAGTATTTATCCTTCTGCTGGTGATGGTACACATAGAGGGCATCATCACCGATGAGCAGGGAGGCCGTGGCATCGTTTGGTACAGGATGGGCAGGGGTGAGGTTTCTGGTGTAATAGTGCGGTGAAGCATCATAAGCCTTTGCCATGATGATTTTCAGCAGGCAGTGGGCAGTGGCGGACTGGGCGGTGAGGATGATCTTGTCCTCGTTGATTTCCTCGATTGGCTTCCTGGATACCAGAAGAATACTCCGCACCTCGCCGTCGGCCCTTACGCACAGGTCGGGCAATACCAGCAAATCCTCATAGTTCCGAGCATATACAATAGAGGATACCTCGCTGGCATCAACGCGCCCTGTCAGCAGGTCATTGTTCATCACCGCCGGAACGCCGTTTCTCAGCTCCAGTCCTTCCTTCAGGTTTAGATTGTTAAGACCGTAGGTCAGGGGCAGTACATTGAGAAAATGTATATGTCCCAAACGTGGTTTATTCATGAAATCCCTCCGATTGGCAGAATGCTCTGCAATATTCACATGTTTTATATTATACACTTTTTTCGTCTGTTTGTTTAGAAAAATATAATTGTATACATGGATATTTTTTTGCAAAGAAAACCCCCGCTGTTTATCAGCAGGGGAGTTGCAATCATATTGAGTGCATTTTCTGTTGCCTGTTTATCTGCGGGTGAGAATGCGGATGACCTTGTTGCCGGTATTGCGTATTTTGCGAATAGGGGCAGTCTTGGTCTTGTATTTTGGCTTCATGTCGGTAACGGAACCAAAATCGCCGCGCTTCAAAAGGGTGGTCTTGGTCTTTTCCGGCTTGAAAAGCTTGCGGAAGGTGTTGAAAAGCAGCTCCGGGGTTGCATTCTGCTGGCACAGGAAGGTGTCGGCGGATATGTAGCGAAGCTCCGGAAAGACATGCAGGGTCATGTGTCCTTCAGCAAAGATTACCATGATGACGATGTGGCCGTCCGGCAGTACCTGATGGATGCCGGAAATAACCTCCAGCCTGCTTTCGTTCAGAAGCGTTTTCAGCTTTTCCAGCAGCTGCTCCGTGTCGTCAAAGCAGGATTCCTTGCATTTGTACATGTCGATGGTGAGATGGCGGGCTAGTATTTTCAATAGATACACCTCTTATTCATTGTATGTCTTACCATTATACGATATTGACGATATAAAGTAAAGCCACTGTTGTGCCACCGGGCGGAAGATGCCGGTGATTTAGCTGCTTGCGCCGTCAGATGGCTTTTTTTTGCAGGCCAGGTAGGCAAAGATAGCCAGTGCGGCGGTAAAGGCTATTATGCTGGTAAGCTGGGCGGATTTGAACATCCCCAGAATCAGCTCCGTGTAATCGCCCCGCAGGTATTCCAAAAAGAAACGCGCTGCGGAGTAGAGCATTACGTAGAGGGCGAAGGCCTGACCCTTGGCATGAGGAAATGCCCGGTAGAGGAGCAGCAGGCCAAAGATGAGGAAGTCCAGCTGGCCTTCCCAGATTTCCGCCGGCCAGAGAGGCTGTGCCCCGTAGGTATGGTAGGCAAGGGTGGTCTGGGGGTAGAGGATGCCAAAGCTGCCGCCGGTAGGTGCCCCGAAGGCATCGCCGTTTAAAAGGTTGGCACAGCGTCCCAGTCCCTGTCCGAAGATGATGGCGGGAGCGCAGATATCCATCATGGCGAGGATATCAATCCGGTGGTAGCGGCAGTACAGCACGCCGGTAATGACCCCGAATACAATGCCCCCCTGAATGGCCATGCCTCCCTGCCACACGTTGAGTATTTCCGTCAGGTGATGCTGATAGTAGCCCCAGTCGAAGAAAAATACATCCCAGAGCCGTGCCCCCAAAAGGCCGCTGAGGCCGCAGTAGATTCCTATATCCGCCACATGCTCATGGTAGCGTCCGTCCTGCTTGGCCAGAAAATAGGCTACGCCGGTAGCGATGATGATGCTGAGGCTCAGCACCAGGCCGTAGGCCCGGATGGGAAAATCCCCTATGTAGAATAAATACTGATGCATGTTCATGCCCTCCTGATGCTATATAAGGCTTGCCATAAGAGTATAATTACTGTACAATAATATATCATGAGAGGTGTACCAGCACGGTAGGCGGCTAATCCTGCCCCTGAAAGGGGATGGTGCCTATGACATTGTACGATTTTTTGACACTAGTATTCCTGGTGACGATTTGTATAGTGGCTATCAAGGCATAAGAAAAACCGCCTGCAGCTTCCAAACTTAGGCGGTTCTTCTTGAACTGTTCAATGGGAGCAGCCGTTTTACCGGTATGCCTCTTCCTTATAGTCATTATAAGACATGTATAAAGAAAATGCAAGTTAATTAGCATCAGTAGGGAAAATAAGTCCCGCGTATGATGTTTATTTTTTTAGAGGGAGCAGACGAGATGAAGATAATTGCAGGCCTGGGCAATCCCGGCAGTGAGTATGCCAGGACAAAGCACAATGTGGGCTGGATGCTGGTGGATGCCCTGGCAGAAAGGCTGGGAGCCACCTCGTGGCAGGCGCGGGAAAAAGGACTGGTAGCTGAGGCGCGCATCGGGGCAGAGAAGGTGCTGCTGGTGAAGCCGCAGACCTATATGAACAACAGCGGTGAATGTGTAGGCCCGCTGATGCGCTGGTACAAGCTGGAGCCGGAGGATGTTATTGTGGCGCACGATGATATGGATATTCCGGCAGGTATGGTGCGGATTCGGAAAAAGGGCAGTGCCGGGGGGCATAATGGCATCAAGTCCCTGATTGCCCATGTAGGCTCGGAGAAATTTGGCCGGGTGCGCATCGGCATAGGCCGTCCCCTGTCCGGCTGGAGCGTCATTAACCATGTGCTGGCACCTTTTCCAGAGGAGGATGTGCCAAAAATAAAGGAAGCGATTGAGTATCTCCTGCCTGCTGTGGAGTGCATTGTAAGCGAGGGCTATGATATGGCCATGAATAAATACAATCCGAAAAAGGAAAAGAAGAGCAAGAGGGAGAAGCCGGAGAATACGGAGAATATAGAGAATACGGAAAATCAGGAGAAGACCGTTGGTAAGGGGGCAGAGGAGTAGCATGGCTAAGAAAGACAACAGGGAGAAGCAAAAAAGCAGAACGAAGCAAAATGGCCGGGCAGGTGCAGGCAGTGCTGTCAGGCAGTCTTACTGCGAGATCACGGCGCTTTATGCAGATGAAAACGGTGAGATATTTGATGCGCCGGGTATTGGAGGCGTGGGGCGCATAGGGGGGGATATCCGTCCATTGATGCCGGAGGATTTGATTCCCCTGCCGGAAAGTGCAGATTTGATGTTTTTGCCGGAGCGACAGGCTATGGGGACTACGCCTGAGGGTGAGCTGATTCCGCTGACCGGGCAGGCTGTAGCTGCTATTTTGCCGGCGGGCTACACCCGCACCATGCTGCCGGGCTTCAAGCTGCAGGAGGGGGCAGGGCGCCTTCCACTGTACGGCTATACGGCGGTGGCGGTTTACAGGGACGAGCTGTATGTGGCTGCTGCCTATACGGACGAAAACCACAAATGGGATCCTGAAAACTACAATACCCATGACCTGAAAAAGCTGGTGAAGCAGGTAAAGAAGGATTTGCCCCGCAATCCACTGGTGGAGCATCTGGCCAACTGCTCTTTGGAATGGCACTGCTGTACGGCAGAAAATCTCTTTTATCGCCGCTGGGAGTGCGGCATTCCTACCTCGCCTGTATGCAACGCCAATTGCTTTGGCTGTATTTCCCTGCAGCCTGCCGAATGCTGCCCGTCACCTCAGAGCCGGATAAAATTCAGGCCGACGCCGGAGGAGATTGCGGAAATCGGCATCTATCATCTGGAAACTGCCCCGGAGGGGATTATCAGCTTCGGGCAGGGCTGTGAGGGGGAACCGTCGCTGGCGGCAGATAATATCAGCGCGGGAATCAGGCTGATAAGGGCCAGAACCAGTAAGGGGCAGATAAACATCAATACCAACGCGGGCTATACGGAGGGCATTAAAAAAATAGTGGACGCGGGGCTGGATACCATGCGCGTCAGCATTATCAGCGCCATTCCTGAGAGCTATGATGCTTACTACAGAAGCAGCTATCAGCTGTCGGATGTGAAGGCGTCCATCCGCTATGCCCTTGACCATGATATATATGTGTCCCTGAATATGCTGTATTTTCCGGGCTTTAATGACAGGGTGGAGGAGCTGGCGGCCTGGAAGGAGTTTTTCCGGGAGCTGCCGGTGCAGATGATTCAGGTGCGTAACCTGAACATTGATCCGGATGCCTTTTTATCCATTATGCCGGCGCAGCAGTCCGGCTATACCGGGACGGCGGATTTTCTGCAGGAGCTGCACCGAGCTTTTCCAGAGCTGGTTATTGGCAGCTTCAGCCATTATGTGGAGGGATGAGCCGCCTTTCAGTAAAAAATATAAAAAGGGCGAAGAATGGGAATGATGTTAAAAATTTTTTCCATAAAAAAAGGGTTTTGGACGATTGATGTTGAATATAAAAAGCATACATCGCTGAATGAAATCGGAGGGGTACGAAATGGATGAAAGAGATTGGGAAGAATTTAAGGCGAAGCTGAAGAAAAAAACTGAAATAGACCTTGATTTGTACAAAGCGCCGCAGATGCAGAGGCGTATCATGAACCTGGCCCGCAGAAACGGGTATGACAAGTACAGTGCGTATTTTGACAAGGTGGTTCAGGACAAGGATGATTTTGCGGCATTTATTGAGTATCTGACGATTAACGTATCGGAGTTTTTCCGCACTCCGGACAAGTTTGCCAAGCTGGAGACGGATGTTATTCCTGACCTTTTGAAGCGGTCATCCAAGCTGAATATATGGAGTGCAGGCTGCTCCATTGGCGCGGAGCCGTATTCGCTGGCCATGATTATGAAGGATCTGACGCCGAATCAGCGGCATCGCATTCTGGCCTCTGACCTGGATATTGAGATTCTGGCCAAGGCCAGGGCCGGTGTTTATACCGAGAATGAGATAAAGGCCATGAGCGAGGACCGCAAAAAGCGCTATTTTACAAGGCAGGGCGATAAGTATGCCGTAAGCCAGGAAATCAAGAGCTGTATTGAGTTCAAGCGTCACAATTTGTTGAAGGATAATTTTGAGAGCGGCTTTGATCTGATTCTGTGCCGCAATGTGGTTATCTATTTTACTGAGGAAGCCAAGGATCAGCTGTATGCCAATTTCTTCAAGGCATTGAAGCCGGGCGGCATTCTCTTTGTAGGTGCTACAGAGGCCATTTTGAATTTCCGCAAGCTGGGCTATACCAGCTACCAGCCGTTCTTCTACCAGAAGCCGTTATAAGGAGAAGGTGTAATGATAGCTAATCCGGCCATTGAGCAGATGAAAAGAGAGGATATGTCTGCTCTGCAATTGAAAAAGTTAAAAAAGCAAATGCATTGGGCTATGGAGAAAAGTGCCTTTTACTACAAGAAGTTTACCGGTGCCGGGCTGAGCGGCGAGTCGATCCAGTCGCTGGAGGATTTGCAGAAGCTGCCACTGACCACCAGTGAGGAGATAGAGGGGACCACAGTGTACAATCTTCTGACCCTGCCGCTGAGTGCCGTGCTGCGGATTTCCCGCATAGGCTTCAGCCAGCCGGTTATACGGATGTATACCAATGGCGATCTGGCCTACCAGATAGAGATGATGACACGGGTGATGGTGGCGCAGGGTGTGCATGGTGCCACGGTAGTGGGGCTTCTGGGAGAGTCCTCGGACAGCCGTCTGATGGATGTGCAGTATGCCCTTGAAAATATGGGCGTGACGGTGATTCTGCTGGGCAACAATCAGGAGAGCATCAAGGAGCTGATTACTACCTGTCATATAGATGTGCTGGTCAGTGACTTCAAGCAGGTAACCCAGCTGGTGGTCATGCTGCAGGCCAGCGGCATTTCAGCGGACGATTTGTTCCTGCCGAAGATTATCTGCATGGAGGAGGGACTGCAGAACCCGAACCACTACTATATAGAGCAGAGGCTGAAGGCGAAGACCACCACCTTGTACAATTCTCCGGTAATGGGGTGCGGAGGGATTATGTTCCCTTGCAGTGAAGGCAGCGGCTATCATGTGCAGGAGGATTACTTTTATCCGGAAATTCTGGAGTATGGTACCGACAAGCTGATTACGGAGCCCCACAAGGTAGGTGAGCTGGTGCTGACCTCTCTGGCTGCCGAGGCTATGCCGATTTTCCGCTATCGCACGGGGCAGGCGGTGATGCGGCTGGATGATGATTGTCCATGCGGCAGAACCCTGATGCGCCTGGCTTCTCCGACGGAGTATGCCGGTGTGGTGTGGCAGGCCGTGCAGGAAGGGTGATACTGCTGTTTTTATTAAGCGGTATATGTGTTTCAGCAGAATATGTGTGATTAAAAGAGGGGTACTGTCTCATGCAGCTGATGTGACAGTACCCCTCTTTTGCTGTGCAGTTTTATAATTTTATAGCTTTATAGCTTTATAGTTTTGCGCGGTTTTAGCTAGTTTCTATGCATTCTTATATTTGCTGTACAGGCTGGCGGCAGCAGCTTGCAGCTTTTTTCGCAGGCTGTCAGGCTTGATTACCTCTACGTGCTGACCATACTGCAATGCCCAGTAGAGCATGGCAGCTTCATTGCACTGCAGGGTGATGGTGAGAGCGGTTTCGGTATCCTCAAGGATGGAAAAATCCTTGCCAAACCAGTCGATGATATCATCCATCATAAAGGGCTCAATGCGCAGGGTAATATGTGTGCCCTTGCCGGCAAACATATAGATATGTTCGGCCATGTGCCTTGGCAGGTCGTAGCCATCGGCACATTCGGGCAGGCTGCGCAGCAGTCTGGCAGGGGTGCCTTCCTGGATACACACATCGGTGATTTTATCCACGCGGTAGTGGGAAATATTGTCATGGCTGCTGTGGTTGGCAATGAGATAGTATCTGCCGTTGTTGGCCACCAGATAATATGGGCTGACAAAGTACCTGTAGCCAGCTTCTTTTCTGGGATGCAGCTTCATATCCCTGCCATAAGTCCTGTAGACAAAGCTGATTTGCCTGTTTTTGGCTATGGCCTCGCTAATGCGGTCAATGTTCAGCATGGTCTGGGGATTATTGCTGTGCTGCAGGGATTGCAGATGGCAGACATGCTTTACCTTGCTCTGGAAATAGGCGTTGCCCAGCTTTTTCAGCTTTTTTATCAATCTGTCGGCCTGGGCATGGGAGATGCTTTTGTTGAACAGGACGCTGTCTATCAGCATGCGCAGCTCGGCATCATCAAATTCCCTGTCGTTGAGATAGTAGCCGGAGCCTGTATGCTCAATGGCATAGCCCAGGTCACGCAGAGAGTCAATATTTGCCCTGATGGTTCTGCGATCATATTTCATGGCGTACTGGCTGTGGAGTATGCCCAATATGGCCTGCTGTGTCAGACAATGCTCCTCATCAGTATATTCCTTGAGAATTTTTAGAATCAGGATATTCAGGCATTTTTTGTCGGTGGGGATGATATTTTCTAATTCCATAATGCACCTTCCTATGTAATCTTTAAAGCTTATGATTGATGTTAGCATTTTTTATGTGCGTTTTTTTGTACATTGGAAATTGGATAATTTGGATAGTTGGATAATTTTGATAATTTGGATAATCAGGGGGTGGTGCTATAATAGTGGTGGCAGTGATTTTACCAGCATCATGGACAGACTGGCGCTGATTGAAGGAAAGCTATGGGCAATATTGCCTCATAGGAGAGTTATCAGGGAATGTAACAGAAGCCTTAACAGGAAATTTGATAGAAAATTTGACAGGAGATGAGTTGTCATGAAGAATTTTGCTGATTTTATGAGCATGGCTTGTACAGATGATTTTTGTGAGAATGATTTGGAGTATGCGGCGGGCAGACTGCTGGCGGAACGGCAGCTGACCATAGCCTGCGCGGAATCCTGTACAGGCGGCCTGCTGTCCGGCAGGCTGACGGCAGTGCCGGGAAGTTCTGCCTATGTGATAGGCGGGGTGGTATCCTACACGAATGAGGTGAAGGTCAGTCATCTGGGTGTCAGGCAGGCTACACTGGATGCCCTGGGGGCAGTCAGTGAGGAAACGGCAGGGCAGATGGCAGAGGGGATACGGCACAATATGCATACGGATATTGGCGTAGGCATAACAGGTATTGCAGGGCCGGGCGGTGCTACGGCAGACAAGCCGGTGGGACTGGTGTATATATCCGTATCAGGCTGTAATGGCACTGTTGTTACACGCAACGTTTTTCAGGGGAATCGCCAGCAGGTGCGCTGGCAGGCTACAGAAAAAGCATTGAGTATGGTGATTGAATATGTGATGATGTTGCCGGAGAAAATGTCTGCACCCTCGTTATTATAGGGCAGCTGCCATTTTCGCCTAGAACACAGCTTCATCCTTTATTACATTATACCTCAAAATATGGTAAGAATCATTCTGTTTGTTTGAATGGCAACAAGAGATAGAAATGTGCAGTGGTATAATGTACGTTTTTTTGCACATTGTGATTGCTATTATTGTCATAGAATAATCCTTGGCTGGAAGCATTAGAATTACGTGTGAGGGAAGAGGGGACAGAGATAATGGGGATAACTAATTTAAAGCGATTTGATGCTGGATATGATATGGATAAGGATGAGTTTGTGAGTATTTATTATGGTGGGGCATATATAGGATGTATATGCAAGCCACAAAGAGGGAGGGGGGAGGACTGTTGGACAGCAGACATAAGCCGGATTCTCTACAAGCGTCGTGGCATGGTAGATTTTCATGAAGACGCATACCTGGCAGCTGCCTTTGCAAAAAATAAAAAAATGGAGGCATTTATCAATAAATTCTACGATGATTATGAAGAATATTTTGAGATATATTTAGAGAGAACTCCCTATCAGTATCATCGGATTTTTATAAATATGGATGCTGCAACAAAGGCAAGGGCCATGAAAGCATTAGCGATTATCACTGCTATGAAGTACAGCCACAGTATAGGCTTAAAGGAATTTATGGCATGTCAGATGAAAAAGTTTTATGAAAAGATATACATGCGTTATTATAAAAAAAGCTTATTAGACAGAAAAATTAACATCTATCAGGACTTGGCCGCAGAGTATGATTTAGTAAGCTTTTCGGTGCAGGAATTGGGTGAGTTGTATGCTGTCCGGATATATATTTGCGGAATACATCATGTATGGGATGATTCCCCTGCAACAATCAGTTTATATTTGGCAGTGGAGGATATGGCTATGCTAAAGCCTTATGGGGTGCTTTATCCGTATAAAGATGCTTGTGAGGCCAGGGAGGGGTATTGGAACAAATGGATATGGTCTGAATGGGATGATAGCAGGATACATGCATGGGAAGAAGCATGGGTATTGGACAAGGATAAAAGGCTGAGTAAATGGTCACTAAGTGGTAGGGAGAGGCTAATAGAATATGTTGCAGGAAGCGGAAATAAGAAAAAACGTTCATGATGATATATCAGACTGCATACAGCATAGCCGGACAGGAAGTGTTAATGAAATATTTAATAGCTATCTTGAGAAATATGATGTGTGCCAGGTGGTGCAGGAATATAATCGTGCAGGGGCAGCCGGAGTAAGGCGGTACATGGCCGGTGCAGGAAATGATGATGACGGGAAACATGGCAATGGGGAGCAGCTTTTATCCATTTTTACTCATGTTCGTCATGCAGGGCAAGCCAGGGAAAAGCTTCAGCTGGTGCCCTGCTTTCATAGCTACAGGATAGCTGGCAAAATAAAATCAGCAGTGCAGTTTAAAATAAGGAAGGACGGACAAAAGAGGTTTTATCCATTGCGGTATCTTCGTAATTTTTTGGTCAAGGCCCAAAATGGTAGACCTGTTCTTTTAGGCAAGGATTTTGAGATTGATACAGGTAATATGGACTTTGTGGACGATTTGTCCGAGGCCATGTGGGAATGGCTGCAGGAATCCTTGGAAGAGGAAAATATTGTTCTGCGGGACAGCTTATCAAGGCATTACACAATGACGGATGGGGCATTTGTCTTTAAGGGAAACAAGGTGATGCTTACTCCGCGAAACTGCGATATTTTCATGCAGCGCTTGGGAAATGCGCAATTTGAGCTTTGTGCAGGTGATGAGAAGCAGGGGCGGATGGTGTGCATGGCTGATGGACTGCCACAGATTTCTTTTCGCATTTCTGATAGAGGCAGTAACGCAGTTATATCCTGTCTTAACAACGACATTTTACCAGTGTCAGGTGATTATAGATACATATTGCAGGATGACAAGGTGTATCATGTACCAAAGGATTTTGCCTTTCGTGCCAGCAGGGTGATGGAGATATTTAATGGGCAGAATGACTTGCAAATTTCGCTAAGCGCCCTGGGTGAATTTTTAGTTAACCAGCTGCCGGAATGGGAGAAGTTTGCGGCGGTTGATCTGGATAAAACGCTGGAGGCCAGATATGATATTTCTGAGTTGCGGGCAAGAGTGTATTTAAATTATGAAGATGCCGTCGGACTGGAAGCAGCGGTGCTTTTTATTTATGGGGAAGCTGAATTTTATCCTTTATTACAGGAGAGGCTGCCAGCTTCTGTAAATGGAATATTTCTTGTCAGGGACATGAGCCGGGAAAATGAAATCCTTGAAATATTTAACTATTTTGCTTTTGAGGTACAGGATGAGCTGTTTCTGCAAAGGGACGATGATAAAACCTTTGATTTTTTGAAGCAGGGGTTACCGATGTTAGCGAATAAGTCGAATGTGGAGATATTTTATTCTGATGGTATGAAGAAAAAGCCAATTGTAGAGTTCTCCAGGCTTCATGTAGGAGTGAGCCTGAGTGATGGAAACTTACTAAAGGTTTCCATCCGCAATCAGAGATTCAATATTAAAGAATTAATTGCTATATTAAGAGCCTATAAACGCAAGGAGAGATATTATAAATTATCAGGGGAGTTTATAGATTTGGAAAAAGCTGACTTTAGTACGATAGAGGAATTGCTGGATAATTTGCAGTTTAATAATTCTCATGATAGCTTTGTAGAGGTGCCTTTGTCTAAGGCGGTGGTGTTGGAAGATATAGGAAATGAGGTGGAATGCATTGAGCTGGCCTGCAGCCGGAGGCTGGAAAATGTACTTGACAGTTTGCATCATCCTGAGAGTTTGCAGGCAGAGGTGCCTCAATCTCTACAAGGCATTTTGCGTGATTATCAGGTAACTGGCTTTAGATGGCTGAAAAACTTGGCATCCATGGGGCTGGGTGGTATTTTGGCCGATGATATGGGCTTGGGTAAAACCTTGCAGGTTATCAGCTTTTTGCTGTCTGAAAAGGAAGAATGGTCCGCATTGGGCAACAAGGCAGAAAAACAGCCTGCTTTGGTAGTGGTGCCAGCATCGCTTGTCTATAACTGGCAGGAGGAAATCAAAAAATTTGCGCCAGCACTTAAGGTTGAGCTGGTGCATGGCGATAAGCCTCGTCGCAGGATGTTGCTGAGCAGATTGACGGGGGAAGAGGCTCCTGATTTGCTGTTGACAACGTATGGCATGATGAAAAGTGATATAGAGGAGTATGCAAACATACAGTTCAGTCACTGTTTTTTGGATGAGGCACAGTATATTAAAAATATGGCTGCCAAAGTTACTCGTGCTGCCAAGAAAATCAGAGCCGGCAGCTGTTTTGCCCTGACCGGTACGCCTATTGAGAATAATTTGTCAGAGCTTTGGTCTATTTTTGATTTTTTACTGCCCGGATATTTACAGAATTATCCTATGTTTATGAGCAAATTTGAATTTCCGATTATTCGGGAAAATAATACCAGAACCAGCGACAGGCTGCTGAGGCGTATTGCGCCTTTTATCCTGCGGCGCATGAAAAAGGATGTCCTGACAGAGCTTCCGGAGAAAATAGAAAGGCGTATGCTCAGTGAAATGACTGAGGTGCAGCAAAAAGTTTACAACTCTTATTTTGCTCACTCCCAGATATATTTGCGCAGGCAGCTACTTAAACATGGGCTACGAAGGGGAGAGATGCTGAAAATAGTAGTGCTGCTGACAAGACTGCGGCAAATTGCCTGTGATCCGGCTGTATTTTTGAAAAATTACGATGGAGGCTCAGGCAAGCTGAACATGTTGGAGGAGGTAGTGCAGAAGGCTGTGGCAACAGGTCATAATCTGCTGATTTTTTCTCAGTTTACCAGTATGCTTGATCGCATCGGAGAACGATTGCAACGAAAGCAAATAACTTTCTATAGGCTGGATGGGAAGACGCCTGTTAAGGAGCGTATGGCACTGGTGGAACGCTTTAATCAAGGTCAAGTACCTGTGTTTTTGATTTCACTTCGGGCTGGCGGAACAGGCCTGAACCTTACTGGGGCAGATATGGTTATTCACTATGACCCTTGGTGGAATCCGGCAGTAGAAGAGCAGGCAACCGATAGGGCGTACCGCATAGGGCAAAGGAAAAATGTTCAGGTAATAAAATTTATTACGAAAGGGACTATTGAGGAAAAAATATATGATTTGCAGGAAAGAAAAAAGGGTATTATTGCAAAGCTGATAAAGCCTGGGGAAAGCTTTATAAATGGTCTGGATGAGCAGGAGATCGTGGAATTGTTTAGTTAGCAGTTGTATATAAGGTGACAATCAAAACAGGCTGTTGATTAAAGCGACAGTCTATTTTAATTTTTTTCTACAGCTGTTTCATAATCCATACCAATACATCCTCAAAAGATTCAAATATTGCATATATTCTACATGTAGGATAAGATTTCTTCTTGCGCAAAAATATTTACAACGCAGCAGCCATTTTAGCCTTGAACACAGTTTCATCCAAATTAGCTTTTTTGGCGGCTGATGACAAGGAAAGTGAGCCGTCACGGACAAGCTCTATGAGCATGGCCATTTTGCCTTGGTTGATGCCCTGACTGATGCCCTGACTGATGCCTTGGCTGAAGCCCTGGCTAATGCCCTCAGCAAGGGCTTCTGCCCGAATGTTTTCAGGTTCAACATTCCAAACCTGTTCCTGGTCAAATAAAGTAAGCATAATGCCTTCAACCTCCTTTGCACGTTCGCTCAGATATTCTCTTAGCAGATTTTTATCGCGGCATATACTGATGGTGTTCATCTCCCCCTATATGTTGTCGTCAATCCTTTACTACATTATACCAAAAAATATAGTAAAAATCATTCTGTTTGTTTGAATTGCAATAAGAGATAGGAATTTACATTGGCATAAGGTACATTTTTTTGCACATTGTGCTTGCTATTATTGTCATAGAATATATTTTATGGAGGAATGGTCATGAAGCATTGTGATGAATATTGGGATATTGAAACATCATTTCTCAGAGGCAGGGATGCACTGGTTGTATTGAAAACTGGGGCTGGGGGGACAGTGAATGGCTATAAGGATAAGTACAAAAAACTGGCAGAGTATATTCATAATAGAACAGGGTATGCAGTGCTGACTGTGGATAATCCTGCTGGTGCGGATAAGGAGGAAAATTTCGAGGTAACAATGACAGCCGCGGAATTTGCCAATGATGTGACGGAAGATGCTGACGGCAGAGAGGTTCCGGTATATTATGTCGGTTTTTCGCTAGGCGCTTCTTTGGGTGCCATGTATGGCTGGCAATATCCATATATCAGGAAAATGCTTCTGATAAA
>CAMFES010000044.1 GCA_945949525.1 uncultured Veillonellaceae bacterium | reverse complement strand
CCCTATTACCAGAACTGCTTTAAGAATCTCAAATCATTGTCATAGAAAAGACGCAGATCGTCAATACCATAGCGCAGCATGGCAATACGCTCTACACCCATACCAAATGCGAAGCCGCTCACCTTCTCCGGATCGTAGCCGCTCATCCGCAGCACATTTGGATGAATCATGCCGGAGCCAAGAATCTCCAGCCAGCCTGTTCCCTTGCAGACGCGGCAGCCCTTACCCTTGCACATTACGCAGGAAATGTCCACCTCTGCACTAGGCTCGGTAAACGGGAAGAAGCTAGGACGGAAGCGAACCTTGACCTTTTCGTCAAAAATCTGCTTCAGGAAATTCTCCAGCGTGCCCTTCAAATCAGCCAGGCTGATGCCCTTGTCAATGACCATGCCCTCCACCTGGGTAAACATCGGTGAATGGGTGGCATCATAGTCATCACGGCGGTAAACGCGGCCCGGAGCAATCATGCGGATAGGGCTGTTTGGCTCATGAGCCTCCATGGTTCTTGCCTGCACAGGGGAGGTCTGGGAGCGCATGAGGATATCCTCCGTGATGTAGAAGGAATCCTGCATATCACGCGCCGGATGGTCCTTTGGCAGATTCAGAGCCTCAAAGTTGTAATAGTCCTTCTCTATCTCCGGCCCCACCTCCACAGTAAAGCCCATCTTCATGAAGATATTCTTAATCTCCATCAGCGTCATGGTAAGCGGATGGAGGTGCCCCCGGGGCGCACGGCGGCCCGGCAGGGTGACGTCAATCCTTTCACTGGACAGGCGCTTCTTCAGCTCCGCCTCCCTAAGCTCCTCATTTTTCTCGGCAATCAGCTGCTCCAGCTGCTGACGGGCATCGTTTACAATCTGCCCGATGCGGGGCCTGTCCTCCTTGGCCAGCTGTCCCAGGCCACGCAGAATGGTGGTCAGCTCACCTTTTTTACCAAGATATTTTACCCTGATGTCATTCAGGTCACCCAGGCTCTCTACTGCCTGCTTTACAGCCTGGGCAGCTTCCTTGCGGAGCTGTTCAATCTTTTCTTCCATAGTATCCTCCTGAAACGTATTTTTCAGGGCGGTTTTGCGTATAAAAAAACTCCCGCCCCCATAGCTAGGGGCGAAAGCATTGCATCAAGATGCACCGTTGCTTCGCGGTACCACCCTATTTTCTCACTTAATTGCTCCTTAACGCGGAAAACGTTCTGACTACATCTCTTCACCAGAAAGGCTCCGGAGTGAACTTCATCTGCTTTTGCCTGTCCTGTTTCCACCTGCCAGAACTCGCTGAAAGGCCACCACAGACTACTCTCTCCTTCTCTGCCACACTTGCACTGACTATTCTACCACTATTTGCGCCATATTGCAAATCACAAAAAGAAAAGGAGTGCGTGCCGCACTCCCTGACATATTAAGCATTCTTGATATTCTCGCTGATACGCTCCGAATAGGACTGCATGGCAGAAAACTCCTTCGCGGAGAAACCGGCGTAGGCTGTATTTACCCAGTCCGTTTCAATCCTGACGATGGCCTCGCCCAGCTCGCGGCCCTTGTCCGTCAAAAAGATATGATTTCTGCGATGGTCCTGCGGGTCCTTAAGCCGCTTGATCAGCCCCATGTCCCCCAGGGCATTCAGCTCCCGCGTCACAAAAGCCTTATCCATGCTGAGCCTGCTGCTGATATCCTCCTGTACAAGTCCCTCGTTCTCGTACACTGCATACAGCACGGAACCCCTTGAGCTGGTCTTGACGCCCAGCGGCTGCAGCCTGCTCACCAGAAATTCCTTATGCTTCTGACGAATAAAGGATACCATGCTCTCCAATTCATCCCGTATTTTTCTATTTTCCATATATACGCCCCTCTTCTTTCCTAAAAATCAATCCCTCAGATATAATAGTATATCAAGTACATTATATAAAATTTTGCGCGTTTAGTAAATATCAAATGTGCAATTTTTTACATATTAAAAACATTTTATTTTACCTTCTGCAAATCTTACAGGCGATGCTTGAAATCCTCATATCCAAAGGAACGAACATTTTTCCAGACACCTTGCTTGTCCACATAGACAATATCCGGCAGAGCCATGCCGTTAAACGTATTGTTTTTCACCATGGTATAGATAGCCATATCGCCAAAAAGCAGTCGTTGTCCCACCTGCAAAGGCTCGGCAAAGGAAAACACCCCTATATTGTCGCCAGCCAGGCATGTAGCACCGGCCAGCATGTATGAATAAGGCTGGCCTCCCTCCACATCACTGTCTGACAGAGGTGGCCGGTACGGCATCTCAATCACATCCGGCATGTGGCAGGCGGCTGACACATCCAGCACGGCCACCGGCATGTCACGCTCCGGCCCCTGGATGATTTCCAGCACCGTTGCCGCCAGAAAGCCGGCATCCAGCGCCACAGCCTCGCCAGGCTCCAGATACACCTTTAGTCCGTACCTGTCCTGCATCCTGCGGATACACTGCTCCAAAAGCGGCATGTTGTAGCCATCACGTGTGATATGATGACCGCCGCCAAAATTAATCCACTTCAATCCGGCCAGATAGCTGCCGAATTTTTTTTCCACTGCCTCAAGAGTTTCTGCCAGCGGCTCAGCCCCCTGCTCACAAAGCGTATGAAAATGGAAGCCCGACAATCCGTCCAGCCTGCCAGCCTCCAGCTCACTCACTCTTGCCCCCAGCCTTGACAGGGGCGAGCATGGATCATATATAGCATGCTCCTGGGTGGAATGCTCCGGGTTGATGCGCAGCCCGCACTCCTTGCCGGCAGCCAGTGCCCGCGGCCCGAAGCGCTCCCACTGGGCCATGGAATTGAACACAAAATGGTCACAGTATCGCAGCAGCTCCGAAAACTCCTTTTCCTGAAAGGCCGGACTGAATACGTGATTCTCGCCTCCGAACTCCTCGTAGGCCAGCCGTGCTTCAAAGAGGCCGCTGGCAGCTGCCCCCTTGAGATACCCGCTGATAAGCGGATAGCAGGAATACATGGAGAAGGCCTTCTGAGCCAGAAGCACATGACACCCCGTTCTCTCCTGCAGCCCCCGAAGAATCTCCAGATTGTGAATCAGCCGTTTTTCCTCCACCACATAGGCAGGAGTAGGCACCTCACGCAGCCAATCAGGATGATAACTGAAATCAACCATCAGTCCACCAGCTCCGGATTGAAGCTCTCCTGCCATGGCAGGCCCCATTTATTCAGGGCTTCCATGAACGGATCCGGGTCAAATTCCTCAATGTTGTACACGCCAGGCTTCTTCCAGGTGCCATTCATCACCAGCATAGCGCCAATCATGGCCGGCACACCCGTTGTATAGGAAACAGCCTGAGAGCCCACCTCCTTGTAGCACTCCTGATGGTCGCAGACATTGTACAGGTAGTAGGTCTTGTCCTTGCCATCCTTCTTGCCGCGGAAAATACAGCCGATGTTGGTCTTGCCCACAGTGCGGGGACCAAGGCTGGCCGGGTCAGGCAGCACTGCCTTCAGGAACTGCAGCGGAATTATTTTCTTGCCCTCGAACTCAATCGGCTCAATGGAGGTCATGCCCACATTTTCCAGACACTTCAGATGGCGCAGATAGCTCTCGCCAAAGGTCATAAAGAATCGGATGCGCTTGATGCCGGGGATATTGATGCCCAGGGACTCCAGCTCCTCATGATGCAGGAGATACATATCCTTTGGCCCCACCTCCGGGAAGTTATATACCCGCTTAATCTCCATCGGCTCCGTTTCCACCCATTTGCCATCCTCCCAGTAGCTGCCCTTGGCAGAAACCTCGCGGATGTTAATCTCCGGATTGAAATTCGTCGCAAAGGGATATCCATGATCACCGGCGTTGCAGTCCAGAATATCAATGTAGTTAATCTCATCAAAATGATGCTTCAAAGCGTAGGCACTGAATACACCTGTCACGCCAGGGTCGAAGCCGGAACCCAGAAGAGCCGTAATCCCTGCCTTTTCAAACCTCTCGCGATAAGCCCACTGCCACTTGTACTCAAACTTGGCCGTATCCTCCGGCTCGTAGTTGGCAGTATCCACATAGCTTACCTTGCACTCCAGGCAGGCATCCATAATAGTCAGGTCCTGATAAGGCAAAGCCAGATTCAGCACTACATCCGGCTGCACCCTTTTGATGAGTGCTACCAGCTGCTCAACGCTGTTGGCATCCACCTGGGCAGTAGTAATTTTGCACTTGCCGCCCTGCAGCTTTTCCTTCAGTGCATCGCACTTGCTGACGGTACGGCTGGCAATACAGATTTCCTCAAAGGCATCACTGTTCTGCACACACTTGTGAATAGCCACGCTGGCCACACCGCCGCAGCCGATAATTAACGCTTTTCCCATTCTTATACCTCCACATCTCATTCTATATTACACACTGACAGGCCCCTTGATAAAAGGCTCCTCCAGCTTCAAAAGCATCTCTCTCATAATCTTCAGCGCCGCCGCTGTGGATGCGCCGCTCTGGTCGTAGGCAGGCGACAGCTCCACCAGGTCACAGCCAACTATATTCAGACCGCATCCGGCTATAGCCGCCTCCATCAGCTCCATAAAGGTCACGCCGCCGTACTCCGGCGTTCCCGTTCCCGGAAATACCGATGGATCCATCACATCCAGATCAATGGTAAAATACACCGGCTTTCCCTGCAGGGCGTCCAGTGCCTCCGGCATGGCCTTCAGGCTGAAGGGACGCAGGCTTGTATGCTCCCTTGCCCACTGAAACTCCTCCCTCATGCCGCTCCTGATGCCCAGCTGCCAGATTTTGCCATCCCCGGTCAGCTCCCAGGCACGGCGCAGCACAGACGCATGGGAAAGCCGCGCCCCCAGGTATTCCTCCCGCAAATCCGTATGGGCATCAAAATGCAGGATATGCAGATCAGGATACTTCTTCACTGCCGCCCTGATTGCCCCCAGGGTCACCAGATGCTCACCGCCAATCATAAAAGGCAGCTTGCCGGCAGCCAGTATTTCCGCCGTCCTTTCCTCAATCGCCGAAAGGGCCAGCTCCGTATCACCGAAGCACAGCTCAAGGTCACCGCTGTCAAGAATAGCCGCATCCTCCATATCCAAATCCTGATAGGGGCTATAGGTTTCCAGACCATAGGATTCACCCCTCATTACCCTGCTGGCAAAGCGGGTTCCAGGGCGAAAGGATGTGGTGGAGTCAAAGGGTGCCCCAAAGATGACGATACGGGCATCCGCCAGCTCCGCCTCACAGCCCAAAAAGGTTTCTACATTAGTCTTCAACATCTCGCAAAAGCTCCTCTACATAGTTTGGCAGGGCAAAAGAGCCTGCATGCAGCGGACAATTGTAATACCGGCAGCGAATCCGCAGCTCCTTCCAGGCCTGCCAGTCAACCTCCTTCACTGGATGGTACTTCTTGGAAGCAAAGCCAAAAAGCCAGTGGCCTGAAGGATAGGTCGGAATATGCACCTGATACACCCTGCTTATGGGGAAGGAATGGCAGATTCTCTTGTGCGCCCTCTGCATGGCGTAGGCATCCTCCTTGTAAAAAGGACTTTCATGCTGATTGACCATAATGCCATCCTCATGAAGCGCCTTGAAGCAGTTGCCATAAAATTCCTTGGTAAACAGGCCCTCCCCCGGCCCGAAGGGATCCGTAGAATCCACCAGAATCAGGTCGTACTCGTCCTCCACATGCCGGATAAACTTCAGCCCGTCCTCATAGTAGCAGGTTACCCTCGGATCCTCAAGAGCTGCAGCCGTCTGTGGCAGAAACATCTTGCTGACCTCTACCACACGCTGGTCAATCTCCACTAAATCTATCTTTTCTATATTCTGATACTTGGTCAGCTCCCGGACTGTGCCTCCGTCACCGCCACCAATTACCAGCACCCTTCTGGCATTGGGATGTACGCACATAGGCACATGGGTTATCATCTCGTGATAGATGAACTCATCCTTTTCCGTCAGCATCAGATAGCCATCCAGCGCCAGCACCCTGCCGAATTCCTCGGACTCAAAGATGTCAATCCGCTGAAACTCGCTCTGCTCGCTGAAAATCTGCTTGTCAATCTTAATCGAAAATCTCACATTAGGAGTATGCTGTTCTGTAAACCAGAGCATGCCAGTCACTCTCCCTTCCAACACACCAATCCCGAAGCTACATGCCCTTCAGGACATTCAATCTCTGCAAATCCATGTCCTCCGGGCCTGTCATCTGACAGCCTTTCTTTTTTGCATAACGTATATAACGCAAAATCTCCTCCGTCACCATTTCCCCGGGCGCAAGAATAGGTATTCCCGGCGGATAGCACATGACGAATTCACTGCATACCCTGCCCGCCGTATCGCCTATCGGCAGCGACTCCTTTTCACCGTAAAACGACTCCTGGGGGCCGCAGATGACCTTCGGGCTGATATACTCCGCCTTCAGCATCTCCCTGCCGGTCTGCCGGTAATTGCGCCGTATCTCCGCCAGGGCAGATACCAGACGCTCAATGTCCTTCTCCCTGTCACCTACGGATACATAGGCCAGCAGGTTTGCTATATCCCCAAACTCCGTCTGAATATCGTACTCATCCCGCAGCAGGTCGTACACCTCAATGCCCGCCAGACCGATGGAGCGGGTATACACCGCCAGCTTGGTTATATCAAAATCATAGATGGAATCCCCGTTGATTAATTCCTTGGAATAAGCATAATAATCACCGATGGCATTTATCTCGTCGCGGGCATACTGCACCTGGGAGATAATCTTATCCACCAGCGCCCCGCCGTGAAGTGCCATATTGCGCCTGGATATATCAAGGCTTACCAGCAAAAGATATGAGGCACTGGTAGTCTGGGTCAGGTTGACAATCTGATGGACATAGCCATGAGAAATCCTGTCACCCATCAGCAAAATAGAACTCTGGGTCAGGGAGCCGCCCGATTTGTGCATGGAGATAGCCGCCATATCAGCTCCCGCATGCATAGCGGCTACAGGCAGCTTGTCGCTGAAATACAGATGGGAGCCGTGAGCCTCATCTGCCAAAAGCAGCATGCCATGCTCATGAGCCAGCTGGGAAATGCGCCTTATATCTGAGCAAATGCCGTAATACGTAGGATTGTTTACCAGTATAGCCTTCGCATCTGGATTTTCCCTGACAGCCTGCTCCACATCTGCCACACTCATCCCCAGGGAGATGCCCAGCACGGGATCCATCCGGGGATTGACATACACCGGCACTGCACCGCAAAGAATCAGCGCATTGATGGCACTGCGATGCACATTCCGAGGCATGATAATCTTATCCCCCCGCTTGCAGGCAGTCATGACCATGGCCTGCACAGCCGAGGTTGTTCCTCCTACCATGAAAAAGGCATGGCTGGCCCCGAAGGCTTCCGCCGCCAGCTCCTCAGCCTCCCGGATAACCGACACAGGGTGGCAGAGATTATCCAGCATCTTCATGGAATTCACATCCACGGACAGGCAGCGCTCACCCAAAAAATCCGTCAATTCCTTGTTGCCACGTCCCCTTTTATGTCCGGGCACATCAAAGGGCACCAGCCTGGCGCTTTTCATCCTCTCCAAAGCCTCCAGAATTGGCGCATTTTCCTGCGAAATATATCTCATCCTCTGCATCCCCCCAAAGCTTCTCCATTCCGGCTCAGCCAAAAACATTAGTGCCGCTATATATCTCAATCATTTCCCGGCGCAGGCTGTTGTGAATATCCAGCCTGGTCTTTGGCGGAATCTCATAGATATCCGTGTTAAACAGATAGTTTTTTAAATCCAGCTCCTTGATGAGCATTTTAGTATGAAACAGATTTGCCTGATAGATGTTGATATCCACTGCATCATACTTGTCAAGTGTATCCTTGTTGATAAAGTTCTGGATTGAAGTAATATGGTGATCCATAAACAGCTTGCGTCCCGCCATATTGCGGGTAAAGCCTCTCACCCTGTAATCCATGGTGATAATATCCGAATCGAACATGCCTATAAGATAATCCAGCGTCTTCAGAGGCGTAATCTCGCCGCAGGTGGCCACATCAATATCCACTCTGAAGGTCGCTATACTGGTTTCCGGATGAAACTCCGGATAGGTATGTACAGTAACATGGCTCTTGTCAAGATGCGCCACCACCGTTTCCCCCTGCAAAGCACTGCCTTCATCCGCCTCCTGAATATCCTGAAGGACCTCGGCACAGTTCAGCGGCTTCTTCTTGCCCGAAGCAACCGCTGCCTCCTCCGCAATCAAAAAGGTAACGCTGGCCCCCTGCGGGTCATAATCCTGCTTGGACACGCTCAGCACCTTGGCGCCAATCATCTCCGTTACCCTGTACAGTATCTTCGTCAAACGCTCCGAATTGTACTGAGCATCAATATACTTGATATAATCCTGCTGCTCACGAGGTGTCTTAGCATAGCAAATATCGTAAATATTAAAGCTAAGGGATTTGGTCAGGTTGTTAAACCCATATAACTTCAACTTTTCTTCCAATCTGATCTCACGCCCCTATAAAAAAATCTATCCCTGCATACCGCAAAACCGCATATCAAAACACACAAACATAAAAACAAACATAAAAACAACAAAACAACGCATCCGCGCCAAAAGCCCCTTTAAAGAAGCTCCATCAGCTGCCTGCCAATCAAAAGGGTAGTCACCACGATAAACATAGGACGCACATAGGCAACCCCTTTGGTAATGGCAAACCGCGCCCCGCAATAGGCCCCAAAAATCATGGACACACCCATAAATATGCCCATCTGGTAGTCAATCATGCCGGAGGCCGCAAAGAACACCGTCGCCGCCAGATTGCTGGCAAAATTAAGAGCCTTGGTATTGGCCGTAGCGCCGATAAAATCAAACCCCAGCATCAGAAATGCAAACAGGAGAAAGGACCCTGTTCCCGGCCCGAAAAAGCCGTCATAAAAGCCCATCACCAGCGCCACCAGCATGCTGAGTGCCAGCATCCTGCCCGTCAGCTGCTTCTTTTTCGCTTCCTTGTCCCACTCCTTTTTTAAGAGGCTGTACAGCACCACAACCACCAGAAGCACCACAATCAACGGACGCAAAAACTCGGACGGCACCTGCTGCACAGCCAGCACGCCCAAAGCCGAGCCAATCAGTGACAGAGGGAACAGCTTCCTGATCAGCTGCACATCCATCCTGCCTGACCTGATAAAGGTCACAAAGCTGGTGCATGCCCCCATGACAGCAGCCATCTTGTTGGTTCCCAGGGCATGCAGCGGTGAAATCCCCGTCAGCAGCAGCGCAGGAAGGGAAATCATACCGCCTCCCCCTGCCGCCGCATCAATAAACGAGGCCACAAAACCGGCAACTGCCACGAAAATATATACCTCTATATCCATTTTTTATCAGTTACTCCTCCAGTGCCTTTTTCAGTGCGCTGTCCACCATCGTCTGCAGAACGCCGGTCAGCTCCCCAATCTGCCTTACGCTGGCCAGAATCTGCTGCACCCGTTCCCCGGACAGCTCCTCCGGATTCTCCAAATCCTCCCTGGCCATATCTGCCAGCCGCCTGATATCATTCAGGGAAAACCTGACATCCTGGCTCAAATCCTGCAAAAACAGCTTTTTTGCCTCATTGGCGCTGTTCACCAGACGCAGGGCCTCCGTCAGCTGATTATTCTGCTTGCGCTCCTGTTCCTGCTGCAGAAGCTGGCGCAGCTTTTCCTCATTTATCCCCCTTGTCGCCACGAAAACATCCTCCACCAGTCCGTCCGCATCACGGTTTCCCACGATGAGGTAGGCCTCCGACCAGCCTGTCGTACGCCCCTTGAACTCCATGGTCAGGACATTTTTTATCCCCATGCGCTCATTCAGGGTATGCAGATCAAGAAATTCACGCATGGCTTTCCTGTATTCCTTATGAACGGCATTTTCGATGACACTTTCCATCTGCGAGTCATAAGTCCTTGCCTTGTCAATCATCTCACGGATGGCAGGAGATATCTTCAGCTCCAGGAAGCGGTTGCTGGAAACATTCACATACAGGGAATTATCGTACATCTTTACCATGGACATCACGATATCCATGCGCCGCTTCATGGCATTCCTCTTCTCGCTTTCCATCATCATTTCCCGGTCACGGTTCTGAAAAGCGAAAACAAATTCCTCCGGCCGCCCCAGAATCTTTACCATCAGATAGCGGCAATAATGGATTTCACCATCCTGCACCACGCGATATTTCAGCGAATAGCTGTCCTGACGCTCAAAAACCTTCCTGATGCTGGCTCTTGTCAGCACCGGCTCAAACAGCTCCTGGTCATCAGGATGGACAGCCTTGCGCACATAGGTATAAAGATTGGTCTCAAAATCGCCATTCTCGAACTGCCTGCCAAACATTTCCTGGGTGATGCGGCTGTACCGGTAGCTGCGCATGCCGCCCGTTTCAAGATTGGCATAATACACATCATGATAGCTTGAGCTGAGAGCGTTAATAATCCTGTAGCTCTGCTCCAGCTCCAGCCGCAGGCTCTCATCCGACACCGTACTCAGATCATTTTTAAATTCATTGAGGCTCCGTACCCGCTCATCCATCATGCAGCATCTTCCTTACAGCACACAAAATATAAACACATGTATATTGTAACATGAACCTTATACAAAAAAAAGTAGCAATTGTTACAAAAATGCAAAATATATTTTCAGCGCACAATAACCTTATCAGGCAGCACTGCCGCCTTTGTCCCATCAAAATGGCCAATGCCCACAAACCGGCCGTCACAGTACACCTGCAGTATCACATTTCCCTCCTGCCCGTACCGGGCCAGAAGGCGCCTGTCATGGGTCAGAAGCCCGTTGGAAAAAGCCTTCAGCCGCTCCCGTGGCAAATCGTAGCGCTCAAGATGCCCAAGGTACTCATCCATGGGAAGGAGCGCAGCGGCTCCCTTCTCAGCCAGCTGCTCCGGCGTGACGGCCTCCTCCAGCAGAAAGCCTCCCACGGCCCGCCGCACCAGAAAGGACATGGTGGCAGGTATACCCAGATGCGCCCCGATATCGGTGCAGAGGCTGCGTATATACGTCCCCTTGGAGCAGACCACATCAAAAACAATATGGCTTCTGCCGGTCTGCAGGAGCCTCAGCGAGTAAATCTCCACCCGCCTGGAAGGAATCTCCACCCTGCGGCCTTCCCGCAGGAGGTCGCAGGCCCGGCGGCCATTTATCTTGATGGCGGAATGGGCCGGCGGCACCTGGGTAATGGTTCCCGTAAAGGCGGCAAAGGCCTCAAGGATGCGCTCCCTGTCCGGCATCACAAAGCCATCGGCCCTTTCCACTACTGTGCCGCTGTCATCGCCGCTGTCCGTAGCAAAGCCAAAAACCATTTCAGCCCGGTAGGCCTTCTCCACCCCGTCCAGATACTCAATCAGACGGGTGGCCCTGCCCACAGCCACAGGCAGCACCCCGGCCGCCCCCGGGTCCAGCGTCCCGGCGTGTCCCACCTTCTTTTCTCCCAGCTGACGCCGCACATACCCCACCGCATCATGGGACGTCATGCCGGGCGGCTTTAAAAAATTGATAAAACCATCCATACTAAAAACACACCCCGTTTGTTACTCCGCGTCTATTCAGCAGCCTGCACAGCCCTTTCCAGAGCCGCCAAAAGCGTCGCCTTGGCGTCAGCCAGCGGCTTTTCAATGGTACAGCCTGCCGCCCGGATATGGCCGCCGCCGCCAAAGCCGGCTGCCACACTGCTGACGTCCACACCCTTGGAGCGCATGCTGACGCGGCACTTGCCAGGCTCTACCTCCTTCACCAGAACAGCCACCTTGACCGTATCAATAATCCGCACCCCGTCTATAAAGCCCTCCGTGGTATCCAGCGTTTCGTAGAGTGCATTGTCGATGTACAATCCGGCTATTCTGCCATCAGCGCACATCTCAATGGTCTGCATGGCCCTTGCCCTGTCCTGCACCTCCTTGAAGCTCCGCTTTTCCAAAGCCTCGGACACTACGTGGGGTCTTGCACCGGCCTCAATCATATCCGCCGCCGCCCGCATGGTAAAAGCTGTAGTGTTGGAGTACCTGAAGTTGCCGGTGTCCGTAGAAATGCCAGTGTAGATGCAGGCCGCCGCCGCCTCATCGGGCTTAACGCCCATCTGGGCCGCCAGCTGGTAGACAATCTCCGCCGTAGCCGCCCTGTCTGCATCCAGATAGAGGAAATCCGCCTTTTCATCGTTGGTAATATGATGGTCAATGTTCAAAACAGGCGCCTGGCATTTCTCAATCACCCGGCCCGTCCTGTCCATGCTCACATCGAGAAGCACCAGCAAATCAGCCTGATAGCGTTCCTCCTCCGGCTTTCGTATTATATTTATATCCGGCAGAAAGCCAAAGGCCTCCGGAATATCATCATCTATCAGCACCTGCACCTCCTTGCCCATCTGCCTTAACAAATGATACATGGCAAGGCTTGACCCCAGAGCATCCCCGTCCGGATTCACATGAGCGGTAATCAGGACACTATCTGCTGCCAGCAGCTTTGCTGCAGCCTCCTGCAAAGAAATACGCATAACAACACCTCCATCTTACAAGAGCCGGTGGCAACACCACCGGCTCCTTGAATCATTCTCTATTCTGCTCCTCCCGCTCAATCTGCAGCAGAAGCTTCTGTATATGGTCACTGTAGTCCAGCGACTTGTCCAGCACAAATTTCAGCTCAGGCGTCACCCGAAGACGGATGCGGTGCCCCACCTCGCGGCGGATAAAGCCCAGGGAGCTGTTCAGTCCCTTCCAGCACCTTGCAATCTGCTCCTCATCCCCCATAATGCTGACAAAAACCTTGGCACTGCTCAAATCCCTTGTAACCTCCACCTGCGTGACGGTCACAAAGCCAATCCTTGGATCCTTCAGCTCCTGCAGGATAATCTGGCTGATTTCCTGCTTCATAAGCTCCTGAATTTTCTCGATACGAAGCTGGCCCATATAAAACGCCCTCCGTTCTTAAATAAACACCTAAAACATCTCAAACAAAATGCTCAAGACCAGTCCCCTGGCTGAAAACCAAGGGCTTAGTCCTTATTTACATCATTGATGGAAGTCTTTACTTCCTCCATGATGTATGCTTCTATTATATCACCCTCACGGAAATCCTTGTAATCCTTGATGGTAATACCGCACTCGTAGCCTGCGGCCACTTCCTTCACATCATCCTTGAACCGGCGCAGCCCGTCCAGCTCGCCGTCAAATACCTCGATATTATCGCGGACGATACGAATCTTGGACTGGTTGGTAATCTTGCCCTCCAGTACATAGGAACCGGCTACCAGAGCCTTGGAGAACTTCATGACCTGACGTATCTCCACCTTGCCCTGAACAACCTCCTTGAACTTAGGTGCCAGCATGCCGCTCATGGCATCCTTCACATCGTTCAGCGCATCATAGATGACGCGATAGGTGCGGATGTCAATGGCCTCTGCATCTGCCACGCGGCGGGCATTGGCATCAGGACGTACATTAAAGGCAATAACCAGCGCGTTGGAAGCGGAGGCCAGCATAACGTCAGATTCGGTAACGGCGCCGACGCCGGAATGAACGATGCGCACCCGCACCTCATCATTCCTGTTCAAGCCCAGCAGGGAGCTGTTCAAGGCCTCCACAGAACCCTGAACATCGGCCTTGACCACGATATTCAGATCCTTCAGCTGTCCCTCCTGAATCTGGTTGAACAAATCATCCAGAGAAACCTTCTTGGCATGAATCATCTCGTTGCGCTGCTTCTCCATGCGCTTTTCTGCAATGGTACGAGCCTGCTTTTCCTCCAGGGCGGCCAGCTCATCACCAGCGGCCGGCACATCATTCAGGCCCAGCACCTCTACAGGCACGGAAGGGCCGGCCTTCTTCACATTCTCGCCACGGTCGTTGAGCATAGCACGAACCTTACCGTAGGTGGTGCCTGCCACAATGGAATCACCGATGCGCAGGGTACCGGACTGTACCAGAACAGTAGCTACAGGGCCACGTCCCTTGTCCAGCTGCGCCTCGATGATGACGCCACGGGCCTCACGCTTCGGATTGGCCTTAAGCTCCTTCATCTCGGCTACCAGCAGTACCATCTCCAGAAGGTCATTGATACCGATATTTTTCTTGGCAGAAACCTCTACCATGATGGTATCGCCGCCGTATTCCTCCGGCACCAGGCCATGCTCCATCAGCTCGTTTTTAACATTGGCAGGATTTGCCCCCGGCTTATCAATCTTGTTGACAGCCACGATAATAGGCACATCCGCGTCCTTGGCATGATGAATAGCCTCGATGGTCTGCGGCATTACGCCGTCATCAGCAGCTACCACCAGAATGGCAATATCTGTTACCTGGGCGCCGCGGGCACGCATGGCTGTAAAGGCCTCATGACCCGGCGTATCCAAAAAGACAATCTTCTTGCCCTGGCATTTTACCTGATATGCACCGATATGCTGGGTGATGCCGCCTGCCTCGTGGCTTGTAACGGAGGTCTTGCGGATAACGTCCAGCAGGGAGGTCTTGCCGTGGTCAACATGTCCCATAACGGTAACAACCGGCGGACGAAGCACCAGCGTCTTCGGATCGTCCACAATCTCCGGAATCAGGGTAGGATCCACCTCCGGCGGCAGCTCCTCCACATTGACACCGAACTCGCTGGCAACCAGTGCTGCCGTATCAAAATCAATCTCCTGATTGATGCTGGCCAATACGCCCATGAGCATCAGCTTCTTGATGATTTCGGCAGCCGTGCAGCTCATCTTGCTGGCCAAATCCTTTACTATAATGGTCTCGCCCACCTTGATATTCTTTGGACGGGCAATCTCCATCTTAGGTGCCGGCTGCTGAGGCTTGCCGCCACGATTATTTTTACCACGGTTGTTTCTGCCGCCATTATTGCTAAAGCTGTTGCGGCTGTTCCTGCCGCCGCGGTCATTGCGGTCATTGCGCTCATTGCGCCCGCCACTGTTCTGGCGGTTACGATCATTTCTCTCCATACGGTCAGTACGCTCCATCCGATTATCGCGATTATTTCTCTTATCGTTTCTGTCGTTGCGGTCGTTTCTATCACTGCGGTTGCCGCGGTCATTGCGATCATGGCGCTCTGCCTGCTCGCTGCGACCTGCTCCATGCTGCCCGCCACGCTGGGACGGCCTGCTGCCGCTATTTGTCCTGCCATCACCGCGGTCGCCTCGTTCATTGCGCTCACTGCGCTCATGACGTCCGCTGCCGGACTGCCCGCCGTGCTGGGACGGCCTCTGGCCGCCTGCATTCTGCCTTCTCTCTCCCTGCTGGCTGCCGGACTGCCTCTGCTGTCCCTGCTTCGGCTGGTTCTGCTTCGGCTGGCTGATATCCTGCTTTGGCTGACCCTGCTTCTGCTCCTGCTTCCTCTGCTGAGCCTGCGGCTGCCCCTGCTTTGGCCTGTTGGCAGGCTGCTGAGGCTTCACTTCCTTCTGTGCAGGTGCAGGCTTCACATCACGCTGCACCCTTGCCTCGGCCTGCGGCTTCACAGCGGCCTGCGGCTTTGCAGCTACCTGCGGCTTGTCCTTCGCCCCCGGCTGGCTGCCTCCCTTCAGCGTCCGTACTACCAGCTGCTTTGCGGCATCATCCACTGTGCTGGAATGAGATTTTACCTCTACATTGTTTTTACGCAATATATCCAATATGGTCTTGTTGTCTGTATTAAGTTCCTTGGCAATATCATAAACTCTGTGTTTTGACATTAATCCACCCCCGTATCACTATCCGACCGGCAGTGCTTGGCTATTGCATTGGCAAAGCCTGCGTCCAATACCGCAGCTGCAGCCCTGAAATCCTTGCCAATACAATGACCAAGCAGCTCCCTGT
>CAMFES010000043.1 GCA_945949525.1 uncultured Veillonellaceae bacterium | reverse complement strand
TATTATTATCCTGACCTGCCGAAGAACTGGCAGACCTCCCAGTATGATCTGCCAATCTGCGAGCATGGCTATGTGGATATTGAAACATCCAAGGGAAAGAAGCGCATCCGCATCACCCGCATTCACATGGAGGAGGATGCAGGCAAGCTGGTACATTCCGGCAACACCATCAAGGATTCCGAGACCTCCAATGTGGATTACAACCGTACTGGAGTGCCTTTGATTGAGATTGTTTCCGAGCCGGATATGTCCACTCCGGAGGAAGCCCGCCTGTACATGGAAAAGGTCAAGTCCATTCTTCAGTACATTGATGTTTCCAACTGCAAGATGGAGGAGGGCAATCTCCGCGCTGACCTGAATGTTTCCATCCGTCCGAAGGGATCCGATGTGCTGGGCACCCGCACCGAGATGAAGAACATCAACTCCTTCAAGGCTGTTGAGGAAGCCCTGGAATACGAGATTGAGCGTCAGGAGGAGGTGCTGGAGGATGGCGGCCACGTCATTCAGGAAACCCGCACCTGGGACCCTGACCGTGGTGTTACCCTGTCCATGCGCAGCAAGGAAAATGCCCACGACTACCGCTACATGCCGGAGCCTGACCTGGTGCCTATCATCACCTCTGACGAGGAGATTGAGGCATACAGGAAATCCCTGCCGGAGCTGCCGGATGCCCGCCAGGCACGGCTGGAGTCCGAGTACGGCCTCTCTAGCTACGATGCAGGTATCATCACCAGCTCCCGCCAGATGGCAGAGTATTTTGATGAGGTGGTGGCTGCCGGGGCTGATGCCAAGCTGGCTGCCAACTGGATTATGGGCGATTTGTCCAAGAACCTGAATGCAGAGGGCATCGGCATAGAGGCTTCCCCAGTGGATGCCAAGCGCCTTGGCGAGATGATCGGCCTCATCAGCAAGGGAACCATTTCCTCCAAGATTGCCAAAAAGGTCTTCGAGGAAATGTGGAAAAGCCCGGACAGCCCTGAGAAGATTGTCAAGGACAAGGGGTTGGTACAGATTACCGACACCAAGGCCATAGAGGCCATCGTGGACAAGGTTATCGCTGACAACCCGAAGGCCGTGGAGGAATACAAGGGCGGCAAGAAGAAGGCCATCGGCTCTCTTGTAGGCCAGGTTATGAAGCAGTCCAAGGGCAAGGCCAATCCTCAGATGGTTAATGAGCTTTTGACCCAGAAGCTGGGATAATCCCGATGAGGCTTGTATACATCAGCAATTTGCTTTTATTTTTCAGCGTTTTGTGTTACCCTGATAAGGTAGTATATTTAGGTTAGAAAGGTGGGATTGTTGTGGTTAGTGAAGAAACTATGATGTTCCGTTTCGGGGCTGAGGAAAACAAGGCTGAGAACATTATTCGCAGTACATGTTCATCCATGGAGAAGAAGGGGTACAACCCTATCAATCAGCTGGTAGGCTATCTCCTGAGCGGAGATCCTACCTATGTCACCAGCTTTGAGGATGCGCGAAAGAAAATCCGCAGCCTTGAGCGTGATGAAATTCTTGAGGAGCTTATCCGCTCTTATCTGGAGAAGCACTGATGAAGAGAGCATTGGGACTGGATATTGGCGATAGGACCATCGGCGTGGCAGTCAGCGATTTGCTGGGCATGACGGCCCAGGGAGTGGAAACCATCCGGCGCACTACCATGGAAGCGGATTTGGCACGTTTGCAGGAGCTGATGGAGCAGTACGAAACAAAGCTGCTGGTTTCCGGCTATCCCCGGAATATGAACGGCACCGAGGGCCCACGCTGTGAGTTCGTGAAGGAGTTCTGCGAGGAAATCCGCAAGGTTGAGCCGGAGGCGGAAATCGTCTTTCAGGACGAGCGGCTTTCCACGGTGGCGGCGACCCGCTCCCTGCTGGAAGCTGACGTGAGTCGCAAAAAGCGGAAAAAGGTCGTGGACAAAATGGCCGCGGTCTTCATCCTGCAGGGGTGGCTGGACAGCCATCCCCAGCTGTAAAAATAAGATTTAACTATGGGATTTCCCCCTGCCGGAGCTTTTTCGGCAGGGGGGGTCTTTTTTGTGGCTTTTTTTGACGAAAGTATGTAGCAATAGTATAATAAAATATAAGGTTACCCAATGCGGCGTGCCTAAAAGATATGGTGAGATAATGCCTCTGAAAACTTTGGAGGCTTTGGAGGTGAGCGAGATGGGAATGTATTTTAATCCCGGCAATGGCAGCTTCAGGCAGGCTGTCAGGAGTGATATATATATGGACAAGACAGGTTTGCTGAAGCATACCAACAGGGTGCTGGGAACAGAAAATAAATGTATTGCGTTAAGCCATGCAAGGCGGTTTGGCAAATCACAGGCTGCGGGAATGCTAAAGGCCTATTACAGCATGGGCTGTGATTCCGGAGAGCTGTTTGCACCCTTCGAGATAGCTGGGGAAAGGGATTTTCCTGTGTACCTGAATAAATACAATCTCATTCATCTGGATATTTCATCCTTTGAGGGGACTTACCAGGATGACATAGTTAGCGGCATCAAGAGAGTTCTCTATGACGATATCAGGGGGGATGTTCCTGATATCATGTCCTATGAGAAGCCTATAAGCACCATACTTTATGATGTATATAAGAAAACCGGCCGACAGATGGTGATTATTTTGGATGAATGGGACTGCGTAGTGCGCAATTATCCAGGCAAACCGGAAGTGGTGCATTGCTATTTGCAATTTCTGCATGATTTATTTAAGAGTGAGGAATCGAAAGAGTTTTTGTCATTGGCATATATTACAGGTATTTTGCCGATTAAAAAGGTAGAAAATGAGTCAGCGCTGAATAATTTTTCAGAATATACAATGATAGACTCAGATGAATTAACACCTTATTATGGGTTTACCGAAGATGAGGTAAAAATGCTCTGTAAAAAATATGGCATGGATTTTTCTTCGGTGAAGGAATGGTATAACGGCTATCTGATAAACGGCCTGCACATGTATAACCCGAATTCCGTAGTCTGTGCTATGCAAAGGGGCAGGCTGGCATCCTATTGGAAAAACACCTCATCCTTCAAGATGATTAACAGGCTTATAACACTGAATTACGATGGACTGAAAGATGATGTGATGAGGATTTTGTCTGGTGGCAGGGCAAGGGTAAAGACAACGACTTTTTCCAATGATTTGGCAGAAATCCATTCTAAGGATGATGCACTGACGGCACTTATACATTTGGGATATCTGGGATATGATGCGGAACACAGGCAGGCGTATCTGACAAATTATGAGGTTGCTACGGCCTATGAGGCTGCCTTGGAAACCGGTGCCTGGTAGGATATATGACAGGGATAGCAAAAAGCACAGCTGCCGGATTGAAGCGATGAAGACAGGTAGTTTTGTGCAGTGACGGATTAGCCTGCTGAATTATTTTCAGCAGGCTTTTTTGACGAAAGTATGTAGTAATAGTATAATAGTGGTTGAGATTTGTCAGACTGATTTATGACAAATTTCTGGCAAGGCGCAGAAAAGGCTGCGGGGCAGATGAATAGGTTTAGATTAAGTTAGGCAGGACTTTGTTTTATGGAGAGGAAAAGAATTGCCGTTGCCATGAGCGGCGGCGTGGATAGCTCGCTGACTGCGGCTCTGCTGCAGGAGCAGGGGCATGAGGTGGTTGGCATCACCATGGAGCTGAGCGATTGCTCTGCTGGTGCTATAAAGGATGCGAAGATAGTAGCTGATTTTTTGGGGATTCCACATCACGTAGCAAATTTTCGGGATTTATTTCAGAAAAAGGTGATAGACTATTTTCTGGATGAATATGCCGCAGGGCGCACGCCGAATCCCTGTGTTGCCTGCAATCCCAATGTGAAGTTTGGCGGACTTCTGCAGAAGGCGGCAGAGCTGGGCTGTGATTATCTGGCTACTGGTCATTATGCCAGAGTACATTATAATGAAGCCACGGGCAGGTACAACATCAGCAAGGGCACAGATGGCAGCAAGGATCAGGCCTATGCGCTGTACCGGCTGAAGCAGGAGCAGCTGGCTCATGTCCTCACCCCTCTGGGGGGCTGGGTAAAGACGGATACCCGTGCAGAGGCCGCCAGGCGGGGACTTCCGGTGGCAAACAAGCCGGAAAGTCAGGAAATCTGCTTTGTGCCTGATGACTACAAGGAATATCTCCTGCGCTGCAGGCCGGAGCTTCAAAAGCCGGGCGATATAGTGGACATATCAGGCAGGGTGCTGGGACACCACGAGGGAGTGGCCTTCTATACCGTAGGCCAGCGAAAGGGCCTGGGGATTGCGGCAGAGAAGCCTCTGTATGTAGTAGCCCTCGATGCAGAAAAAAATCAGGTGATAGCCGGGGAAAATCAGGAGGTCTTTTGCCGGGGGCTGATTGCGGAAGGCCTGAACTGGGTGGCCATAGAGGCATTGACGGAGCCAATGAAGGCAGGAGTCAAGATACGCTATGGCGCCAGGGAGGCGGAGGCCCTGCTGACCCCCCGGGAGGATGGCACCGTGCTTGTAACCTTTGATGCGCCACAGCGGGCGGTTACGCCGGGGCAGTCGGCGGTGTTCTACACAGGCTGCGATGTTCTGGGCGGCGGTATCATCAGGGAAGCTGTCAGGTAGCAATATATCGGGTATGTAGTAGCTGTATGTCAGACAGGCTGTTTGGCAGGCTGTCAGGTAAAAGGAATGATTTGTATGAGAAAATTTATACAATCTTTTAAGAAGCGGGTCATTGCATTTGCGGTTGTGGCGGCTGTTATTGCCGTGGCAGGCGGCTGGTGGTACACGGGGTACTACACCAGGACACCTGAATACGCAATAAAGATGGTGCAGGAGGCAGTAACAGGTCATGACAAGGAAAAGCTGTACAGGTATGTGGATGTGAATCACATGCTGGATACGGCCAGCGATGCCATGCTGGACGGGCTGGTGCAGGCCATGGTGCCTGCTACCGGTGATACCAGGGAGGCAGTCAGCAGCCTGACCAGAATGTTCAAGGCACCTGTGTTTATGAGCCTTCAGACGGCGGTGGACAACTATGTGGAGCAGGGAACATGGATCAGCAGGAGCGCTGATGAAAGAAGCATAGCTGATTCCGTAGATGCAGACGTAATTGTCAGCCGTATCGGGTTGCCGGATATTGAGTTCCAAAAGCTGGAGTCCATGGCGGTGGATTTTGATAATGGTACAGCCGTGGCCAAGGTCAAGGTGCTGCAGACAGAAGCCGGTGAGGAGTATACGCTGGATGTGGAGCTGATTGAAACGGAAAGCGGCGGCTGGCAGGTGTATGAGATTAGCAATTTCAAGGATTTCATTGAAAATCTGCACAGCATGCGGCAAAAGCAGGTCAAGGCCTATCTGGAGGAATCTGCCAGCCTGATGGCACAGCACGATACCGTTATCGGGGAAGCCGAGCAGGAAGTGGCAGCTCTTTTGGCAGAGGGCTCCCTGGGCAGCAATGCTACCCGCAGTCAGGTAAAGGCCCTGCTGGAAAGCCGGATAATACCTGATTGGCAGGCAAGAAAGGCCGAGCTGGAGGAGATGAGCGTACCGGAGGCGGCAGGCAGCCTGCATCGTCTAAGGCTCAAAATCTGTGATGCCAGAATCGAGGCGGCCGCCAGCTATGCCAGATGGATGGATGATAAAAAAGCCGCCACTATCCGCGCTTCCGATAACAGCCTGAGAATGGCAAAAACACTGGAAAAGGAAGCGGAGCTTCTCACCAAACAGGTAAATGCCCATGTGAAGTAACGGAAGTATGAGGGTATACGGAGAGGATATTGCAGTATGAATACTAAGAGTGAACGCGTATTGTTGTATCAGTTCACTGATGAAGAGCGTCGTGAGGCAGTGGTAGCACTGCTTCATCACATGAATATTGCGGTGACGGTACTGCCGTCAGACGCCTGGAAGGAAAAGATAGGCTTTCTGCTGGGGAGCAGGGGATTTGCGGCCTCCAAGGCGGAGGAGGATGAGTTCTCCTTTGACCATGAGGTCATGATTATGCAGAACATCCGCAACAAGCGGCTGGACAAGCTGCTGGCTGCCTGGCGGGAGGCAGGTCTGGCCCCTGTGCTGTACAAGGCGGTGGTGACGCCGTTTAACACCCTGTGGACCCTTCGCAGGCTGTGCCAGACCATGGAAAAGGAGCATGGAGCCGTGACCGGCAAAGGCTCCGGCCAGGTCAGCGGTCATGAGGAACAGAAAGCATTGAGCGAGGATATTGTTGATGAATAAGGATTTGGAACATACACAGCCCCTGCCCCGGCTCGGTCCTGACGGGGAAAGCCAGAAAACACAGCTGCTGAATGTGAGCAGGGTGCGTGAGCTGGAGCCTGTGGAGATACCGCGGCGTCAGCCGCAGCAGGAGCCGGGACAGATGACTGGCACTCCTGCAGGAGCCGGTTATGGCGGCATGGGAAATAACGGCGGCTATGGCAGGCCGCAGGGCGGTACCGGAGGTGCTGTGCCGGGGCAGGCTGCATCGAAAAAGAGGCGCGGACTGATGGCGGTTCTTTTGGTAGCCTGCTTTTTGGCGGCGGCCTTCTGTGGTGCCGCTTTGTCAGGCTATATGAGCGAGCAGCAGGCGAAAAAGGCTGCCCTGGACAGCCAGCAGGCGGCGGCTTCCCGTCAGATGCAGGAGGCAGACAGCCAGCAGGCAGCCCTGAGCCGGGAAAAGGCCCGGCTGGAGGAGGAGTATCAGCAGCTTCTGGCGGAGCAGAAGGCGGCTCAGTCTGCGGCAGACAAGCTGAAGGGACAGAAGGAGCAGCAGGAAAAGCTGCAGCAGGATAAGTCTGCAGCCGGAAAGGTGCTGGACAAGATTACCGGTGATGCCGGCAGGCAGAAGAAGGAAGAAAATGCCGTAGCAGGCCAGGAGGCAGAGGCGCGGCAGAAGCTGGAGGCCATCAGCCAGTCCGTGCAGGCGGCAGGGGCCGCCATTGATGAGGTGGATGCCCAGCTGGACAAGCTGAATGCCGTGCGTCAGCAGGCGCAGAGCGTCAAGGAGGATGTGGACAGGGCCTACAGTGAGAACAAGGACGCAATAGATGCGGTGCTTCACTACGTAACCGTTGGCCTGAACGCATTGTTTAAATAAAAGGAACAAAACAAGGGGGAATATGGTATGAAAAAAATAATGTGGCTGGCGGTGGCGGCTATGGTGGCCGTATGCGCCATGGTGGCAGGCTGCGGCGGACAGCAGGCTGAAAAAAAGGAGCTGCAGGGGATTTCCATAGGCGTAATGCCGGATATTGATTCCGTGCCGATTATCATTGCTGAAGAAAAGGGGTACTTCGCCGAGGAAGGTCTGAAGGTGGATATCCAGAAGTTCAAGAGTGCCATGGACAGGGATGCCGCATTGCAGAGCGGCAATCTGGATGGCGCGATTTCCGATATGCTGGCGGTGGCCTTTGCCAAGGCAGGCGGTTTTGACGTGAAGGTTACCTCCTATACCGACGGCACATATAAGCTGATTGCAGGCAAGGATGCCGGTGCGGCAAAGCCACAGGATCTGGCTGGCAAGGACGTGGCCGTGTCCAAGAATACTATCATCGAGTATGTTACTGACCGCATCATGGCCAGCCAGAACATGCCGGAGGACAGCATAAACAAGGTAGTGATTCCGCAGATTCCTACCCGTCTGGAGATGCTGCAGAACGGCAAGTTGGCCGCTGCTACCCTGCCGGAGCCGATGGGCTCCATCGCCATCGCCAATGGCTGCAAATTCATTACGGATTCCGAGGAAATGAATGTCAATCCGGGGGTGATGATGTTCACGGCCAAGGCGGCAGATGAGAAGAGGGCAGAGCTGCAGGCCTTTTATCGCGCCTACAACAAGGCCGTCAAGTATCTCAACGAGCATCCTCAGGATGAGTACATGGAGCTGATTATCGAAAAGAGCGGCTTCCCGGCAGCGGCAAAGGATGCCCTGAAGCTGCCAAAGTATCGTGAGGCAGGGCTGCCGGCGGAAAAGGACATCAGCGAGTGCATTAGCTGGATGGTTCAGAAGGGCCTCATCAAGCAGGGGTATACCTATGATGAGCTGGTAATTGATTTGAAATGAGCGTCAGGCTGATTGACAGCTGCGCTTTATTGCTGACGATTGATGTATGATTGAGATTGAGAATGTATCAGTAAAATACAGGACGGAAAAGGATATCTACACGGCCATCGCCAACGTCAACCTGGTGGTGCCGGATGGCGGCACCTGTGCGGTCATCGGCCCCTCCGGCTGCGGCAAGTCTACCCTGCTGAAATGCGTGGCAGGGCTGATACCGGACTATGAGGGCAGGGTACTCATCAATGGCGAGGAGGTAAATCCCAAGGTGCAGACCATTGGCTTCATGCCGCAGAATTATGGCCTTTTGCCCTGGAAGACGGTGGTGGACAACATTCGCCTGGGCATGAAGATAAAGAAGGCGCCGGAGCTTCTGGATCGCAACGTGATAAAGAGGCTAATGCGCCAGCTGGGCATAGAGGGGCTGGGACACCGCTATCCGGTGGAGCTGAGCGGCGGCCAGCAGCAGAGGGTGGCCCTGGCCAGGGTGTTTGCCCTGCAGCCGGATGTGCTTTTGATGGATGAGCCCTTTTCGGCGTTGGATGCTATTACGCGGGAGGAAATGCAGGATGTCTTTCTCCGCCTTTGGCGCAAGTTCAACGTTTCTACGGTTTTTGTCACTCATTACGTGGAGGAGGCCCTTTATCTCGGACAAAAAATAGTGGTGCTTTCAGCCTATACCGGCGGCATCAGCCAGGTTATTGACAATCCGCTTTTCGGCGGCAAGGATATCCGGCAGAAGCCTGAGTTTTTCGAGATGGGGCTAAAGCTGCGAAATCTTATAAAAAAGGATTGGAATCAGATATGGGAAAATCAATGAGCGTGTGGTATCTGGCAGCGGCTGCCTTTTTAACCCTGGTCTGGGCGGCGGCAGCGGAAATCGTGGCCTTGCCGATTATTCCCAGTCCCGTGCTGGTAGTGGAAAACCTGACGGATATCTTTATGAGTGCCATAGCCATCCACAGCCTGTACAGCCTGTGGCGCATCGGGGCGGGGCTTTTGTTGGCGGTAGCAGTTGGGCTGCCGCTGGGAGTTCTGATGGGGTATTGCCATCGCTGTGACCGTTTTCTGTCCCCGCTGGTATATCTGACCTATCCGGTGCCGAAGATTGCCCTGCTGCCTATTCTTATGCTGCTTTTTGGCGTGGGAGAATCCTCCAAAATCACCATGATTTTCTTGATAATTGTCTTTCAGGTGGTGGTGGCGGTACGTGACGGTATTCGCTCCATCCCGAAGGAAACACTGTATCCTCTGTATTCACTGGGTGCCACCTTTCGGGATATCTTTTTCGAGGTGCTTTGGCCGGCTTCTTTGCCAAAGTTTATCACGGCTGTGAGGGTGGCGCTGGCCACGGCTGTTTCCGTGTTGTTTTTTACGGAAACCTTCGGCACACGCTACGGCATGGGGTACTTTATTATGGATGCATGGCTGAGGGTGAATTATCTGGAGATGTATTCCGGCATCGTGGTGCTGAGCCTTATCGGGCTTCTGCTGTTTACGGCTATAGACATTATTGAGCAATATGCCTGCCATTGGCAGTACAAGCAATAGCGGTTTGTGGGGCATAGCCGGACTGCGAGGCTATGGGATTATAGGACTATAATGTGCAGTATATTGGTAGTTTTGTCTGATTATTTACATATTTATAGCGTTTTAACTCGTTTTATGGTAAGATATAGGCATGGATGAGAAAGTTACTTTTACAACAAGGGATGGTTGATATTATGGCTGAAAAGTTAACAAGTGATATTTTAAAGCAATTGACTGTAACCAACGTTATTGAGATGGTTGTAGATGAGCAGTTTCCTGTTGTCATGCAGAAGTTTCCAGGGGCCTGTTGCTGTGTGCAGTGCCTGTCTGATATCAAGGCGCTGGCCTTGAACAACCTGAAGCCTCATTATGTTTCTTCTGACAGGGGAAATCTTTTTGAGCGTATCAACACCTCCGATATGATTATCAAGGTGGATGTATTGAGGTCTATGACGGAGGCGGCGGAGAAGGTAACAAGAAATCCGCGCCATGCAAATAAGGAAGAGTAGGGCTGATGCCGCAGGGGTGTGGCTGCCAGGGACGATGTGTCCTGACAGCTGCACTTTTTTTATGAAAATTTTTGTGCCAATTTATGCGATGTGTGATATACTAATACAGTTAGTGTGCGGTTAGAGCGCATTAAAGCGTGTATAATGCGTAATAAATTCCTTATTTGGGGGTAGATTATTTTGAAGAAAATGACAGGTAATGAATTGCGGGAGGCTTATCTTCAGTTTTTTGCCGAGAAAAAAGGCCATTTGAGGCTGCCGAGTGCGTCATTGATTCCGGAGAATGACCCGACCCTTTTGATGGTGGGTGCAGGCATGGCTCCTTTCAAGGCGTATTTCACCGGCAAGGTAAAGCCGCCTCGCGGCCGTATTACCACCAGCCAGCGCTGTGTGCGTACCGGCGATATTGAGAATGTGGGCCGTACCGCCCGTCATCAGACCTATTTTGAGATGCTGGGCAACTTCTCCTTTGGCGATTATTTCAAGAAGGAAGCTATTCCTTGGTCCTGGGAGTTTCTGACTGAGGTGCTGGAGCTGCCGAAGGACAAGCTGTGGGCATCCATTTATCCGAAGGACACCGAGGCGGAGGAGCTGTGGAAGGCACAGCCTGGCTTTGACCCGACCCATATCGTCAAGCTGGAGGACAACTTCTGGGAAATCGGCCCCGGCCCTTGCGGACCTGATACGGAGATTTTCATTGACCTGGGCGAGGAGCGGGGCTGCGGCAGCCCTACCTGCGGCGTAGGCTGTGACTGTGACCGCTATCTGGAGATCTGGAACAACGTGTTTACCCAGTTTGACAGGACTGAGGAAGGCACCTACAACGATCTTGAGCATAAGAACATCGATACCGGCATGGGACTGGAGCGCATCGCTTCCGTTATGCAGGGGGTAAAGAACAACTTTGAAACTGACCTTTTGTTCCCGATTATCGAGTATGCCTCCAAGGTATCCGGCGTTCAGTATGGCGCTGATGCCGAGAAGGACATTTCCCTGAAGGTTATTGCTGACCATGCCCGCTCCATGACCATCATGATTATGGATGGCATCCTGCCGTCCAACGAGGGCAGGGGCTATGTGCTGCGCCGCATCCTGCGCCGGGCTGTCCGACACGGCCGCATGCTTGGCATCAAGGACAAGTTCCTGGAGGGTGCTGTAGATGCAGTCTGCGATATTTACGCAGATGCCAGTGACTTTGAGGCTCTCGGACAGAAGAAGGAGTACATCAAGAAGGTTATTGCTCTGGAGGAAGACCGCTTCTCCGCAACTTTGGAGCAGGGCATTGAGCTTCTGGAGGGCTATATGGCTGAAACTAAGGAAGCAGGCTGCAAGGTATTGTCCGGGGAGCTGGGCTTCAAGCTGTATGATACCTTTGGCTTCCCTTGGGAACTGACCGAGGAAATTCTCCACGAGAATGATATGGAGCTTGATAAGGAAGCTTTTGACAAGGAAATGCAGGCACAGCGTGACCGTGCCCGTGCTGCCCGCGCCGAGAATGAGCGCTATGCGATTCCTGATTTGCAGGGCATCGATACTGCAGCCCTGAAGGTTGACCTTTCTGCCCGTGAGGGCAAGGTAGTAGCCATCTGGAAGGATGGTGCCCTGGTTGATGAGCTGCAGGACGGCGATGAGGCCGGTATTATCCTGGATGTTACCCCGTTCTACGCAGAGGGCGGCGGACAGGTAGGCGACAAGGGCGTACTTATTACGGAGTTTGGCCGCGTGCAGGCTGTCAACGCCAAGAAGCTGCCTGACGGCACTGTGTACCATGAGTGCTATGTGGAGGAAGGCCAGCTGAAGGTTGGCGACAAGGTTGAAATCAAGGTAGACCAGAATGTGAAGCTGGCTTCCGCCCGCAACCATACCGCCACCCATCTTTTGCAGGCTGCTCTGAAGCGGGTAGTAGGTGAGCAGGTAAATCAGGCAGGCTCCTCTGTCAATGCAGACCGCCTGCGCTTTGACTTTACTAACTTCGAGCCTGTTTCCGCCCAGCAGCTGGCTGATGTGGAGGAGCTGGTAAACCGGGAAATCCTCAGGGGCACCGATGTAGTCATAGAACACATGTCTAAGGACGAGGCTACCGGCAAGGGAGCCATGGCTCTCTTCGGTGAGAAGTACGGCGATGTGGTACGGGTTGTCAGCGTGCCTGGCTTCTCTATGGAGCTGTGCGGTGGTTCCCACGTGACCAATGTAGGGCAGATCGGCCTGTTTAAGATTATCAGTGAAACAGGCGTGGCAGCTGGTGTGCGCCGCATCGAGGCCATTACCGGCCAGGCGGCTCTTGACTATGCCTTTGGCAAGATGAAGGTTGTAGCCGAGGCTGCTGCCAGGCTGAAGTGTCATGAGGAAGATGTTCTTTCCCGTGTGGATGATGTGCTGGCCCAGTCCAAGGACATGCAGCAGCAGCTTGATGCCATTCATGCAGAACAGGCCAAGGCTGATGCGGCGGCACTGGGGGACAAGGTGCAGTCCGTGGGCGCCTTCAGCGTGATTGCCGCCCAGGTGGCTGCCAATGACATGGATGACCTGCGCAGCATGGCTGACATGACCTGTGACAAGCTGGATACCGGCGTGGTTGTGCTGGCGGCTGTCAATGAGGCAGAGGGTAAGGTAAGCCTGGTTGTAAAGGCTTCCAAGGCGGCTGTAGCTGCCGGTGCCCATGCAGGCAAGGTCATCAAGGAAGCTGCCAAGCTGGTTGGCGGCGGCGGCGGCGGACGCCCTGATATGGCACAGGCCGGCGGCAAGAATCCTGCCGGTGTAAATGATGCCCTGGCCAAGGCTGTGGAGATTTTGCAGTCCCAGAGTAAATAATTTTTTGTCCGCATAATTTGCTAATGTCTATGGCAAATAATCATTAAATGTATAGAAAATCACTCCTTGATGGTGTACAATATTGATATACCGAGGGGAGTGATTTTTTTGCAGAAAAATAATGAGGCACAGGTTACAGGGATATTGGAGCCTGCTGCAGCCAGGCGGCTGTTTTTGGCGGTTATGATTACTTCCTTTATAGGGCCTTTTGCCGGTTCAGGCATCAATGTGGCAGTACCTGCGCTGGCTCATGATTTTGGGGCCAATGCCAATGAGCTTAGCCGGGTGGTATTCGGCTTTTTGCTGGGGTCAGCTATGTTTATCCTGCCTATGGGCAAGGTAGCGGATATTTGGGGAAGGCGCAGGGTATACTATGTGGGATTGTGGCTGTTTGCCATTACCTTTCTGGCAGGGGCGTTTTCTGTGTCCATTGAGATGCTGAATGGCCTGCGCTTTGTGCAGGGCTGTATCATGTCCCTGATTTTTGGGCCGGGCATGGCCCTTCTGATTTCCTCTCATCCGCCCTCTGAACGAGGCCGGGTAATAGGTTATTCGGCGGCCGCTACCTACAGCGGACTTTCCCTTGGGCCGGTGGTGTGCGGCTTTCTTTGCGAGCTGGTTGGCTGGCGCAGTATTTTTGTTGTGACCGGTGCGGTGGTGCTGGTCAGCATCTGGATGATGAGCGGCATCCGGCATGAGTGGTATGGTGACAGGGGGGCAGGTCTTGATGTAAAGGGAAGCCTCTGCTATATGGCGGCTGCTCCTCTTTTGCTGTGGGGGCTGTCGGAAGCGGCTCATGGCGGTGCGGGAGCAGTCCTTCTGGCATCAGGGCTATGCGGTATGATGCTTTTTATCTGGCTGGAGCTAAGGGTGCAGCATCCCTGTCTGGATATCAGGCTTTTTAAGGGAAATATTGTATTTTCCCTTAGCAATCTGGCGGCCATGCTCCATTATAGCGCCACCTTTGCCCTCAGTTTTTTGATTTCCCTGTATTTACAGGTCATCATGGGATTTTCTGCCTCGGCGGCAGGGATGATTATCCTGCTGCAGCCGGTGGTGATGGCACTGCTTTCGCCCAAGGCGGGAGCATTATCCGATAAAATACAGCCGGGCAAGGTGGCTTCGGTGGGAATGGCCATTACGGCGGCAGGGCTTCTGGGGATGTCTTTTTTGACGGAGGTGACGCCTCTTTGGCTGGTGGGGGGCCTTTTGATGTGGATAGGGCTGGGCTTTGCCCTGTTTTCCTCGCCCAATAATAATGCGATTATGGGCTCGGTAGCACCAAAGTATTACGGCACGGCTTCGTCCTTTTTGGCAGCTATGCGGCTGTTTGGCCAGTCTATTTCCATGGCGATTGTTACCTTGATGCTGGCAGTTTGCCAGGTACAGTCCCTGACAGGGACGGACAATGCCCAGCTGCTGTATGCCATACAGGTGACATTCCGCGTGTTCTGCGCACTGAGCTTCATCGGCATTGGCATGTCATTGGCGAGAAATAAATGAACGTTTTATTGCGAATGTATGGGATGAAGGCGCATATATCCACGAAAACCCGCTCTCGCTCCTAGTTGTGCCTCACGTTACTAACATTCATCTATCGTGCTGAAGCTCTCTGATGAATGAAGTAACGAGGCGCAACAAGGGTTTTCTTTGGATATATGCTGCCTTCATCCTTGCATCTGCATGATTGTGAGAGGTATTTCATTTATTTCTAAGGGAAGTAGTTGAAATAAGGAATAGGAGGAGATTTTATGGTAAAGATAGCGGTTATTGGCGGTTCCGGGGTGTATGACCCTGATATGCTGGAAAATGTCAGGCAGGAAAAGGTGGAAACGCCTTATGGCGAGGTAGAGCTGCAGGTGGGTACCTATGCAGGCAAGGAGGTGGCATTTCTGGCGCGGCATGGAAGCAAGCATTCCATTGCACCTCACAAGATTAATTACCGTGCCAATATTTACGCCCTGAAAAAGCTGGGGGTGCGGAAGATTATTTCCACTACGGCAGTAGGTTCCTTAAATAAGGCCATGCAGCTGGGGGATTTTGTGTTACCTAATCAGTTCCTTGATTTTACCAAGAACAGGGTATGTACCTTTTATGAGGGTGGCGAAAGGGGCGTAGTCCATGTGGATGTGACGGACCCTTACTGTCCTGACCTAAGGAGGAAAATCACGGAGATTGGCAGCCGTCTGGGGATTCATGTAATAAATGGCGGCACCTATGTCTGCACCGACGGTCCACGCTATGAAACCCCTGCGGAAATCAGGATGTTCTCCCTGCTGGGGGGCGATCTGGTGGGAATGACCAACGTGCCGGAGGTGACGCTGGCCCAGGAGGCGGAGATGTGCTACGCCACAATCTCCATGGTCACCAACATGGCGGCAGGTATTTCCGAAACCAAGCTTACCCATCAGGAGGTCATGGATGCTATGGCAGCCAACAGCGATAACTTCCGTCGTCTGATTATGACATTGCTGGCGGAGCTGGATGCGGACGAGGATAAATGCGACTGCGCCCATGTGCTAGCAGGCGTAGGCGGCTTTAAGCTATAAGCAGAAATATGCAATAATGTACAATAATGTACAAAACGGGACAGGATGTGTACACAGGATGAAGTTTCAGTTGCCGCAGCTTTACTTCAGCAAGCTGATGCGGGCGATTACGGAGTTTGAGCTGATAGAGGACGGGGACAGGATTTTGATTGGCGTGTCCGGAGGCAAGGACAGTATTTTTCTGGCATACGCTATGGCCATGATGCGCCAAAGGCTGAAAAAGAATTTTGAGCTGATGGCGCTGACCATCAATCCCATGTTTTCCCAGGATTTTGATACGGGGCGTATCGGGGATTTCATGGCGGAGCTGGAGATTCCCTTTGCCAGCTTTGATGTGGATATTGCGGGAACCATAGAGGCCCAGCAGGGAAAGGACCCCTGCTATACCTGTGCATTTTTTCGCCGGGGGGCGGTGAACCGCTATGCGGTGGAGCAGGGCTGCAACAAGGTGGCCTACGCTCATCATCATGATGATGCAGTGGAGACCTTCTTCATGAGCCTTCTGTATTCCGGGCAGCTGCATACCTTTACCC
>CAMFES010000042.1 GCA_945949525.1 uncultured Veillonellaceae bacterium | reverse complement strand
GGCCCCTGCAAGGCCAGCTGGGCAATGCTGTCAGAAATATCCTCAATAGTAGTTCCCTCCAGCACATGCTCCTTCATGTGGGCTACATCCTTATGACGATTGGCGGCATTGACCACCACCAAATATTTTTCCTCACCAAACTTGTACACAATCAGGTCATCCACGCAGCCGCCATTTTCATGACACATTACACTGTAACGGACACGCCCCACAGTCATATTGGTAAAATCATTGGTCAGCATGTGATTGAGGCTTGCCAGCGCCGTAGGCCCGGTGAACATCACCTCTCCCATGTGAGAAACATCAAACAGTCCGCATTTCTCACGGACAGCCATGTGTTCAGCGATTACGCCTGACTTGTACTGCACCGGCAGCAGATACCCGGCAAAGGGTACAATCTTGCCTCCGGCGGCCACATGTACATCATACAGCGGTGTTTTTAACTCCATCTCTATCCTTCCTCTCTTTTAATTAATACCAATCTCATTTATTCAAACATGCCCGGCACGCTGTTGGTCATCAGGCATCGTAATTTTCTAAATATAATAGGCACAGAGGGCAAGCCCTATTTCAGCCTGCCAACTGTGCCCCTGTTTAACACTTTAGTAATAACCAGAGTTCCGTCCAAAACCGGTCCCTTTGCCTGAGAGTTTCTGCAGCCCCTTCGGCGACCTATCCACCACCAGCTGGCGATGGGTGTTCTCTCCCGATTTCCTCATCCGGAATATACAATTATTATCGCCTTACGATAATGTCCTAATACCTTATATCTCCCATAGCATCCCATGCAAAGTAACACACATACGCATGGAGCAACATAGGGCACTATCGTAAGGGGATGTGACATGTACCAATAGAAAACTCTTGTCGCGCCTCGTTACTTCATTCATCAGAGCCAAAGGCGATAGATGAATGTTAGTAACGCGAGGCACGACTAGAAGCGAGAGCGGGTTTTCTTTGGTACTGTCACATGCCCGCATTACATAGAAGGAGTCAGACCAGTCAGGTCAATATCCTCGCCAGCCTTTTCCTTCTCCACAACCAGCTCCTGATACTCAAAGCACTCATGAGCAATATCCTTGTTCAGCCACAGCAGGCAGATAAGGTTCGGAATAGCCATCAGGCCGTTCATGGTATCAGAGAAATTCCACACGAACTCCAAGGTCTGGGTTGCACCCACGAAAGCCACCAGGCTGAACAGCACGCGGTAGCCCATGATTACGGCACGGTTGCTTACGAGATACTCAAGGGACTTCTCACCATAGTATTCCCAGCCGAGAATAGTAGAAAAAGCAAAGAGTGCCAAAGCGATAGAAACAATGTACTTGGCAGCCTCACCAAATACAGAGGAGAAAGCCAAAATAGTCAGGTCAGCACCGGAAACTGCCTTGCCGGTAGCAGGGTCAATAGTGCCCAGCATGCCGGAGGAAGCGATAACCAGACCGGTCAACGCACAGATAATCATGGTATCAAAGAAGGTACCGGTCATGTTTACATAGCCCTGACGGGAAGCATGGTCAGTCTTTGCAGCAGCTGCTGCAATAGGAGCTGAGCCAAGACCTGCCTCGTTGGAGAACACGCCGCGGGCAATACCCCAGCGCATGGAGGTCAGCATGGAGGCCACGATGGAACCGCCAACACCACCAGCCACTGCATCAGGAGCAAAAGCCATGCGGAAGATTTCAGCAATACCTGCAGGCAGGGCAGAGGCATTCACCACGATAACAATCATAGCGGCTACGAAATAAAAAGCAGCCATGGCAGGAACGATAACACTGGAAACAGCGCCAATGCTGCGGATACCGCGAAGCAGCACTGCCAGGCAGCAGGCCACCAGAATTACACCAACAACTACAGGGTCAAGACCAAGACTTGCCTTAAAGGCGGAGGAAATGGAATTTGCCTGGGTCATGTTGCCGATACCAAAGGAAGCACAAACCGCAAAGAGGGCAAACAGTCCGGCCAGGGCACTGCCGATGGCCTTGTTGCCAAAGCCGTACTTCATGGCATACATAGGGCCGCCAGCCATCTCACCAACGCCGTTGGTCTTCCTGTACTTTACTGCCAGCACGGACTCACCATACTTAGTTGAAAGACCAAAGGCTGCGGAAATCCACATCCATACCAGGGCACCAGGACCGCCCAGCACCATAGCAGTGGAAACACCCACGATATTACCTGTGCCTACAGTAGCAGAAAGGGCAGTCATCAGGGACTGGAAGGGGCTGATATCACCGGCACTGTTGTCCCGCTTGCTGACAATCATCTTTATCGCATAAGGAAGATTGCGCCACGGCAAAAACTTCAGCCTCACTGTCAGGAAAATACCGGTCCCCACCAGGAATGCCAGCATTACCGGCCCCCAGACAAAATCATTAACATCCGCCATCAATGTCACCAAATCCATAAAGCATAACCTCCAAACATCCCGGCCACCTCACCACAACCGGCCGGAAAACTCACCTTACCACTAAAATTACAATAATAGCCATAAAAAAATCCGTGCTGCTTACCAAACAGCACGGACCAACGTCGTCCAAATAATATTTATTTGTGAAATGCATTTCCTTTTGACAAGTATTTTATACCATAAATCCTGAAACCCTGTCAACAAATCTGCCCATGTATACATAAATCTTGCTTTCGGAAAATTGTATACAAAGTACAGCTGCATCATTTAACAACTTTGCCGCCTACCAGAACCTGACGCACATTCAGTTCCCTGTCCAGAAGGACAATATCTGCCCGCTTGCCAGGTGCCAGACTGCCACAGCTGTCAAAGATGCCGATAGAGCGGGCCGGCGTCTCCGTCGCACTCTGTACCGCCTGCTCCAACGGTATCTGCATCTCCTGAACAGCAGTCCTCAAACAGTTCATCAGGTTGGTAACCGAACCGGCCAGACCACCGTCAGCCAGCACAGCCCGCTTGCCCCGGACAGCTACAGCCTGACCGCCCAGGGTATACTCACCGTCCTCCAGTCCGGCAGCCCGCATACTGTCACTGATCAGGCATACCCTGTCACTGCCGAACAGCTTGAACACAGCGCGCACCATAGCAGGATGAATATGCACGCCATCACAAATCAGCTCCACATAGGCACCGGCATCAGCGGCCGCTCCCTGTACACCAGGATTCCTGTGATGAAACGGCAGCATGGCATTGAAAAGGTGAGTCACATGGTTTGCCCCTGCCTTAAAGGCCGCCATAGCCGTATCATAATCCGCCGCAGTGTGCGCCAGTGAAACAACCGTCTTATCCCGAACAGCCTCAATAAACTCCAATGCTCCCGGCTCCTCCGGTGCAATATCCACCAGACGGATTCTGCCGCCGGATTTCTCGTTCAGCTCCTGGAACAGGCCTGCATCGCAGGGAATAATATTTTCCGCCGCCTGGGCACCCTTGTTGGCAGGACTGATAAATGGCCCTTCCATGTTGATACCGGCAAAATGCGCCCCCGTACCCCCATGATAGTTGCCGATGTTTTCCATGATTTTATGCAGCTCCGCTACCGGCATGGTCATGGTAGCGGGACAGATGGTGGTAACCCCCTGCCCTGCCTCATACTCTGCCAATATCCTTAGCGTATCCGGCTCCGCATCGCACAAATCCGCACCCATGCAGCCGTGAAAATGGATGTCCACCAGCCCCGGAATTGCGTACAGCATATCCTCATCATCGGCATTGGTATTGCCAGCTTCACCGCCAGCCTCGCTTCCGTCCAGGTCAATTTTCCTGATAATGCCGTCATCCAGCTCAATGCTGCCCTTGGCGAATCTATGCTGCTCGGTATACACAAGCACATTTTTTATTTTCATCCAGACCCCTCCAGACTACAACGCTATCTAAATACATCCACATTATACCAGGGACAAAGCAGCTTCATCGGCAATCAAGGTAACATCGTTGTGCATCTGCAGTATGGAGGCAGGCACCTGCGGCGTTACCGGGCCGAAAAATGCCTTCTTCACGATTTCCGCCTTGTCCGCACCGCTGACAATCACCACGATTTTCTTCGCCTGCATGATGGTCTTGATGCCCATGGTATATGCCTTTTTCGGCACATCATCCGCACTGGCAAAAAATCTCTTGTTGGCATTGATGGTGGTTTCCGTCAACTGCACACAGTGAACATCCTTTTCAAAGGCTGCTCCCGGCTCATTGAAGCCGATATGTCCATTGTGCCCCAGCCCAAGAAGCTGCATGTCGATGCCACCCAGCTCATGGATGAGCGCTGAATACCGTCCGCACTCTGCCGCCTCGTCCATCTCCATGCCATTAGGCAGATATGTCCTGCCCGGATTGATGTTGACGCGGGAAAAAAGATGCTTGTTCATAAAATAACGGTAGCTCTGGTCATTGCCTGCATCCAGTCCCTTGTACTCATCGAGATTTACAGAGGTCACCTCGGAAAAATCAAGGTCCCCCTTGTTGTACCACTCCACCAGCTGATCATAGGTGCCAACAGGAGATGAGCCCGTGGCCAGTCCCAGCACGCAGTTAGGCTTCATAATCACCTGGGCGGACAGCATATTGGCCGCCTTCCTGCTCATGTCCTTGTAGTCCTTCGCCTTGTAAATCCTCATTGTCCTTTCCTCCTCAATGCCTTCAATGTATTGCCATGCAGAGCCTCCTTGATGTAGTGATTGCTCTGCATATATTTCGTGTAAATGATATCCTGCAAAACCAGCAGGGGAAACTGGGGCGAAATCGCATTGCCGTAGTCCAGCCGCTGGTAAGACGGCACCAGCACCACCTCATCGCAGAAATCGCTGAAGCCGTCCCGGTTGTACGCCGTCACCAGCATGGTCCTCGCCCTGTTTTTGTGAGCCGCCTGCAGCATGTACAGCACATCCTCCGTAGTACCGCTGATGCTGAAGCCGATGACGAAGCATTTCTTGTTCATAAAAACCGTCTGCATCCGCATCCTGTCCTCATGAACAATTGAATCAATATTGATGCCGATGCGCATGAACCGCAGCTCCATTTCCTCCGCCGCCATGCCGGAGCTGCCCTTGCCGCAGACCACTATCCGCTCATACTGCCCGATGTTTTTTACGATTCTGTCAATCTGCTTTTCATCAATCAGGTCATATTCCTTGTTCAGAATGTCCTCATAAATGGACAGAACCCCCTTCGTCACATTGGTCATGGTGGAGCGCTTTTTCAGCTTCTGGTTCCTGTATTCAAAAGCAAACTCACGGTAGCCGCTAAAGCCGCTCTTTTTGGCAAATCTGGACAGGGTGGCCTCGGACACAAAAAGCCTACCGGCCATGGCGCTGGCAGACAAATCCACATCCTCATCATTGGCAATAAAAAAGTCTGCCACCTTCTTCTCAGCCGGACTAAACTGCTTGTAATTAACATCAATCATGGGAATGATTGAACGCTGCCTGGCTGCCATGTTCTCCCCCTCCTTGCCACAATTATACTGATAATATTGTGATATGTCAGTACCAACGAAAACCCGCTCTCGCTTGGAGGGATGACGAAACCCTGTTTCCATGATTATTTTCGGTCTAAATCCTTGTCTGCGTTGTTGTCGGCGGTCGGCATGGAACCACCATGCCTTCCTTCTCCGCCTAGCATACAAGGATTTATCCTCGAAACTAATTCATGTCAATAGGGTTTCGTCATCCCCTGTGCCTCGCGTTACTAACATTCATCTATCGCCTGCGGCTCTGATGAATGAAGTAACGAGGCGCAACAAGAGTTTTCTTATGGTACATGACATATCGAGTTACTGCTAACCGGGGCAGGATATGGCAAGTAACCAACGAAAACCTATCGACATGTCACCCCTCCAAGCGAGAGCGGGTTTTCGTGGTGCTTGCCATGTACCTGCCCCAGTACGCCACCACAAGACCACATCAATGCCGTGCCATGAAATTATAATAAGCTCCCAGCATACCGGCATCATTTCCAAGCGCCGCAAAAGCCAGCCTGGTATTTTTTCGCACGCTTTCCACCAGATACCTGTCCAATGCCTCATTCAGCCGAGGTGCCAGATACGCCTGCTGGGCCATAATTCCTCCCCCCAGCACTACCACCTCCGGATTGATAATATAGCATACGTTGGCAATGCCTATTGCCAGCACGTCCACCATATTGTCAATGGCCTCCTGACAAACAGCATCCCCTGCTTGAGCCAGACTGAACACCTTCCTGCCGTCCCACTCCGACACAGGCTCATGCTTGGCAGCAGCCACCCTTTCAAGCATGGCGCTGGTGGCTCCCTGCCGTTCAAACCGCTCCCCTCTGTCGATATGCATATAGCCCACCTCAAAGGCGCTGTTGGAAAACCCGTGATACACCCTGCCATCTGCAATCAGACAACCGCCGATGCCGGTTCCCACCGTCATCACCACGGCACTGTGGGCTCCCCTTGCCGCACCTGCCATGCCCTCTGCCAGACCGGCACAGTTCACATCGTTTTCCACCTCGCAGGGAATATGAAATCTCTCTTCCACTGCCTCCTTGTGGTTGATACCCGTATATTCAGGTATCAGGGGATTGGCAAAAATTATCCTGCCTGTTTCGCAGTCCACCATGCCGGCACTGGAGATGCCCACGCCCCTGATTTCCCGCCGTGCCACATAATGCTCCACGATGCCCAGCACCTTGTCACGAATGGAAGCACCGCCCAGCTGCGCCTCGGTGGCTATCTCATTACGCTCCGTCAAAACGCCATTTTCATCCACCAGACCGTATTTGATAGCCGTACCGCCGATGTCGATTGCTATATACATTTGCCTGCCCCCTGCCTTAAATCAATTACCTGTGGCACTACGCCCACATCCATATCCATGCCTATCTCTATGCCTATTATTATAACATGAAGTGGTCAGATTTTTACCTTGAAAATCACTTTTTTAACCAGCTGCGGCTCACCTGCCTGCACACCTGTCATGTGCCCGTCGCTTGGATAGCAGATGAGAAAATCACCCGGTCGCAGCACCACGGAAGCGTTTTTATCCCCCTCCAGCGGCAAAAAATCATCCTGCTCCACATAACGCCCTGCGGCCAGATTGCCGGTAAAATTCACATCAATCCGCTCCGCACCTGACAAAATCAGATGCACATCAAGATATTCCCGGTGAGCCTCCCAGAACCTTGCCTCCGGCTCAGTAGTCACATACTCCGTGCGATTGAAGAAAAGCTCCTTCCCCTCAATCTCATGGGAACCCTTGCCATAGCTCAGCAAATCATGCCCACGGGCATAGTCAAAGCACTTCTGCACCTTTTCCGGCAAGAAAGCATATTCTGCCAGATTGTGGATATTACCAAAAATCATCTCCATAGCTCCTTTCACAATCTCTATCAGGTATCATACACAGTAGTGTGCTGCGGCACCTGATACTTTTTCCCCGTCAGCCTGCTCCACAGCATGCTGGCCGGTACGCCTACCACCAGCGATACAATGATGGAAATAATGGAATAGGACCAGAAGGTAACAGTGCCAGGCGGCAGGAAATACTTGATAAATACCAGTACAGCTGTGGCTGCCAAAAATGCCACGAAGGTACCTGCGGCATTGGCCACCTTGGTAAAGGCTCCCAGGATAAAGGCACCAACCAGAATGCCCAGCACCAGACCCATAAAGCCGTTAAACCATTCATAGGCAGATTTTACACCGCCATTGGCCAGCACCATGGACACCACGATAGCAAAAATACCTACTGCCAGGGATACCCAGCGGCCAATCTGCGTCTGCCGCTCAAAGGAAATTTCTTTTTTGGAAAGGGTAGCCAGAATATCCATCGTCCAGCTGGAGGACACTGCATTAAGGCCTGTGGACAGGGTGGACTGTGCCGCCGCATAAATAGCTGCCAGCAAAAGTCCTGCCATGCCGATAGGCAGCTCAAAGGAGATGTAGGAGGCAAAAATCTGATCCTGAGCCGCAGCAACCGGCAGCGGATTTGTCTGGTAGAACTTGTACAGACCCGTGCCAATCAGATAGAATACGGTGGCGATAAAGATGGACAGACCGCCGTTGGCCAGCATCATCTTGTTCAGCTTCTTCATGTCAGTAGTAGTGGTAAAACGCTGTACAATATCCTGGCTGGAAATGTAGGAGCCCATGGTGTTGAACCCGGCACCCACAATCATGATGAACACGCTATCCTTCAGGATATTGATATCAAACAGCGGCTGGGAAGGCGACAGGAACTTGTCCTCGCTGGCAAAGGCCGTCATGATGGCGCCAAAGCCCCCATCCAGATGGTACAGAAGATAAACGAAGGCGAAGGTCACGCCCACCAGCAGCACGGAGCCCTGCATAAAATCCGTCCACAGCACGGACTTCAGTCCGCCCGTATAGGAATAGATAATGGCAATGATACCCATGACGATAATCAGCACATTTACATCCAATCCGGTGAGGCTTGCCAGCACCATGCACGGCAGATACATGATGATGGACATGCGCCCAATCTGGTAGATAATGAACATAACCGCCCCCAGCACCCTGAGAGCCTTGCTCTTAAAGCGCAGCTCCAGATAGTGATAGGCCGTATCAATATCCAGCTTGCTGTAAATCGGCAAAAAATACCGTATCGTCAGCGGAATGGCCAGAATCATGCCCAGCTGTGCAAACCACATCAGCCAGGTTCCGGCAAAGGAAATTCCCACCAGTGACAAAAAGGAAATCGGACTCAGCAGCGTCGCAAAAATCGACACTGAGGTAACCCACCAGGGGATAGTGCCATCCCCCTTGAAATATTCCTTCCCCTTCATGTCCTTTTTGGCGAAATGCACGCCGAACAGCAGCACAGCAATCAGGTAGATTACCAGCACCGCCAAATCAATATTTGTAAACCCCTGCATTAATATACCCCTCTCTTACAGACACCCCGGGCGGCAGGCGCTTTCCCCAAAGCACCCGCTGCCGCCTGTAACACCCTGCTTATATTTCCTATTGTATTGCCTATATACGTGCTTACAAAAACCTTTCTCGCGCCTGACGCACCATTTTTGCCGCTTCCTCAACAATGGCGGCATCCGCCTCGGTCAGCTCTGCCAACGGCGCACGGACACTGCCAATGTCCAGTCCCTCGTTAATCTTCAGCATAGCCTTGATTACGGCATACATGTTGCCATGAGCGGAACACATCTTGTAGATGACCTCGTTGGCGGCGTACTGGATTGGCATTGCCTCTGCCAGCCTGCCCTCACGCACCAGCTCATCCATCTTCAGGAACAGCTCCGGCATTACGCCGTAGGTGCCGCCGATGCCTGCCTCGGCACCGATTACCCTGCCGCTGATAAACTGCTCGTCCGGGCCATTGAACACGATGTAATCCTCACCAGCGGCTGCTTTGAACATCTGGATATCCTGCACCGGCATGGAGGAATTCTTCACGCCGATAACCTTCGGATTTTTCCTCATTTCAGCAAAGAGGCTGCCGGTCAGTGCCACACCTGCCAGCTGCGGAATGTTGTAGATAACGAAATCGGTATTTGGCGCCGCGGAGCTGATGTCGTTCCAATACTTGGCAATAGCATGCTCCGGCAGGCGGAAATAGATTGGTGGTATGGAGGCAATGGCATCTACCCCCAGGCTTTCTGCATGACGGGCCAGCTCCATGCTGTCCCTGGTGTTGTTGCAGGCCACATGGGCAATCACGGTCAGCTTGCCCTTTGCCACCTTCATGACATTTTCCAGCACAACCTTCTTGTCCTCAACGCTCTGGTAAATGCACTCCCCGGAGGAACCGTTCACATACACGCCCTTGACGCCCTTATCGATGAAATACTGCGCCAGCTGCTGCACCCTCTCAGGGCTGATTTCGCCAGCCTCGTCGTAGCAGGCATAAAATGCCGGAATAACGCCCTTGTACTTATCCAAATTTCTCATGATTGCTTTCCCCTTTTCTGCAACTTCTCTTTAAAACTAATCAATCAATGCCAGCAAATATCTTATTGAAAATCGCCTCATTCCCCCGCTGGCACATTTATCAGCCTGATGGCCATTCCTCTTTGTGCCACGGCAGGCTATCAGGCATTTTCCAATACCTCGGCAAACCGCCTGGTGATGACCTGCGGCCGGGTGATAATGGAGCCAACCACGGCACAATAGGCACCCAGCTCAATAACCCTTTTTAATTTCGCCGGTGTGTCCACATTGCCCTCTGCTATTACAGGATGCTTCACTTTAGCAATGATCTCCCGCAGGATGGCAAAATCATCCGCCTCGATTTTATCCCCCTTGCTCTGAGGCGTGTAGCCCACCATAGTTGAGCCGATAAAATCAAAGCCAAGCTCATCGGCATGTACCGCCTCTGCCACTGTGGAGCAGTCCGCCATGAACAGCTGGTCAGGATACTTTGCCCTTGCTTCCCTGAAAAGCTCATCCAGCGTGATGCCGCCGGGACGGGAATTGATGGTGGCGTCCAGTGCGATAATCTCAGGCTTTACCTCCATCAGCTCATCAATCTCCTGCATGGTAGGTGTGATGTACACCTCCGCCCCCTCATAATCCCGCTTGATGATGCCGATAATCGGCAGGCTCACATTCTGCTGTATTTCCCTGATATCCTCCACGGTATTGGCACGGATGCCTTTGGCACCGCCCTCCTGGGCCGCCACCGCCATGCGCCCCATGATAAAGGATGAATGAAGTGGCTCATGAGGCAATGCCTGACAGGATACTATCAGCTTGCCCTTCAGGGCCGCTACCCTTGCCTCTGTGGACTCTTTCCCCTCTGCTGGCTCTATTGGCTCTTTTATATCACTCATAACTGCTCCCCCTTGAGTAAAATTTGCACTCTTGCTTTCCCGTGCATTCATGCACTTTAATATAATCTCACTGCCTTAATTGCTTTTTATTTCCTGCTTGATTATGTGCTTATTATATGGTGTCTGAAAGAACAAGTCAATCTTATTGCCACTTTTAGAAATTACTTTCAGTATATACGCAAAAATAACCTAAAATACATAGTAACGACATAGTTTTGACATGTTTTGCCTGCTGGCAAGGAAAGTTCTTTCCGCAGTGCCGAACTGTTACTTGGCGGTGATGAAATGCTACTAAAATGTCATCTAAATGTTGCTTTTGAGAATATTTGAGCGGCATTTTTAGCCTGTTCGCGGACTCTGTTCAGACATAAAAAAGGGGCAGGCTGCGGCAGTACCCATAGAAAACACGCTCTCGCTCCTCGTTGTACCTAGCGGATGCTAAACTCACGCTTCGCCTGCGGCTCGCGTATCGTTAAGCACCGAGGTACAACAAAGGTTTTCTTTGGGCACATGCCGCACCTGCCCCTCTTTGTGCCTGAACAGATACAACAGAATGATCCACTGTGTTCAATTATACCATCAGCATTTCCTTATCTTATTGATAGCCTAAGCAAAATCTGCATAAGAAAAACCTGTTATGAAATCTGTACATACACATTTCATAACAGGAAAGTTATATTTCTTGATTTACTTTTTATTTTCTAATGACAATAATAGCTCAGCACCATACCTGAGAATAAATTGTGCAACTTCTACATCTGCCATCATACGCACACTAACCTTACTACTCTCCATTTTTTTAGCTAAATCAGAAAATGCCTCTTCTAATTTTTCCGTACGATTGCCAGTAGTTATTAACAATCCTGCATCTGCATCATTAAAGTTTATTGCATCCTCCAGTTGCTGTACCGCCCATGTATCAGTGTGATCTCCATCATAAGATTTAACCTGAACCACTAAAGTTTTTTCTGCTGGAAATATGTAAGACAAACCATCGTTGTAATAAACTATTAAATCAGCTCCATGATCGGCACCATAGCCATTTTCCCTAACCTCCACAACATTAGGAATCCTTCTAAACACTTCAGCCAAAAAACGCTCCAACTGTTTATTAGGATTATTTTTATGAATAATCCTAGTAAATTCCTCAAATGCAGGTGTTAACTCCTTCTGAAGATGATAATGTTCTGGAAAACTCTTGATATCAGTATCCTTCAATGTATCTAATAAGTCTGTAAATTCTTTTTCACAATAAACGCCCCATAATGCACCTCTTAACTTCAGCTTTGCGCTCAATAAAGGATGAACTCTGCTGTCATTTCTGTCAAAAGTAATCACATCCGCTACATGAAAACAGTATCTTCCATCCGTCCGATTACCAGGTAACTCTCCACCTTGAAAGAAATATTCCCCAGTAACCCGACCTGCTGTCACCTTGCCATATTCTGGAACATTAATATGAATAATCCAATCACCCTGCTTAATATCCAGCAACCTACGAGCATGCCTCCAGCTATCCTGCTGTCCCTCGTTCATATCATCCCATTTCATGTCTTTCAACATATTCAAATCAGTATCCGGCTGATAACTATAAAAAAATCGCGAAATCCTCTCCTTTTCCAATGATTCCTTTACAAAGAGCAAATAATCATCACTTGTTGGTCGTTGAAATGCATAAATAGCCATAACGTTCCCTCCATTAATGTACTATATCAATTATCTCATATTATTACCTTTTGTCAACTGTTTTCTATTTTTCTCTTCTTGCTCCTTCTTTTTCCTCTCTTCCCTTTCTTCTTGATATTTCTTACCATATTCCCTATTAATAGAGCCAAATATGGTTATTTCTTTTTTGCCTTCTTCGTACTTTTCATCATCATTAATTCCTATGTAAATTACCCCAGAAGAACTTGGCGAACACTGCTTAAATTTTTCACTATATAGATAGTAGTCATATACATAATTCTTTTGTTCTTTATTGGTATTGTTCCATTCAAAATTCACTCGACTTGCATCATTACTTATTGATGCATCAGAAAAAACAATCTGAGCAGCTTTTTTCATTGGTATTTCTACCACATCATCCGGCAAAAACTCTCCCAAAATTTCATTTAAATCGTAATCTTCAGATACATTTTCCAACATCATAAATTGAACACAATCTACCTCTCTGAAAGGATATGCCATAAAAGGCATATCCTTATATGTACCACTAAATAATCTATCATCATATTCCAAATGAGAAGGTTTATTTAAATATTCTCTGGTTGCTGGAAATCTTTCTTTGACATCTTGAACACTATTCCCTAAGCCTAAACCTTTTCCCACAAATTCTGATTTATCCTTGCCACATCCTGTTAAAGCTACCACTAAATACATAGTAATAATAAATATACTAATAAAACCTATACACACCTTTGTTCTTTTCATAATCGTATTTCTCCTATTAAAACATGTTAATAGATATTTTTCTCCACTACTGAACTCTTACTTATCATTGTCCTCTCCCACCTTCTCACAAGCATTGACATATAACGAAAAGAGGCAACTAACCATATTGGTATCGTAATCAACAAAGCGAATATAAGCATGCCATGCTCATCTATAAATGCAGAAGAATAATGCCTATTGCCAATATAATTCAGCAAATACCAATACGACATAGTGCCGATAAAAAATGAAGTTATTGATAATAATACTCCAATAACATTATTTAATGCCGCCCTTGTAATTCCAGCTATAATAAAGCCTATACATGCAGCTGCTGGCAACTCAATAAATAGTTCAGCACCAATCATTAGTGCTATTATACATATTATAACTGTCACTACAACTCCCGATATAAGGGAAGCTATAGCAGTACCACACCCAGCACCATTCTCTCTCTGTTTAACTTCATTGACATCTTTAACTATCTTTTCTTCCTTCATAACTTCATTCCTCCAATCATAACAACTCCTGCTATACGCCTTATTATACTAATAATATAAAACGTTTCCAACACTTTTAGTGAATATTAGATACACCTAAAGTAACCGTACTCCCCTTAAAATTAATTTGGAAGGGGGTATCTTATGGTAGAAGGCTTAGCTGATAAATTAAAAGACCTGCGCAGGCAGAATGGTTATTCACAAAAACAGGTAGCTGACAAGCTCATGGTCAGCCCCAGCATTATTTCCGGATATGAGAACTCTGAAAGAACGCCCAGTGTGGAAATACTGCTGAAGCTGGCACACTTATATCGCTGCAGCACGGATTTTTTGCTGGGACTGACCACTAAAACCCCTGTAGAACACGTCGAGTTATGCGGACTGACGGCACAGGAGATACAATCCATCAGGATTCTGGTACAATCACTGAAGGAAAAACAGGGCTACCAATGCAATAACAACTAACTCCTTGCTGCAAATCTATTCTAGCAAACCCAATGTGCAAAAATATGCACATCAAGCAATTAACTAATTAAAATTTCAGTTTATACAGCGGTTGACAGTAGCAGATCTCGTCAGCCTCCCGGCTCCCCCTTTTCAGGCTTGCTCGTAAAGTAGGATTAGTTGCTACAGCTTCATACTAATTGGGGGAAATTGTATTATTCTGTTGTATCTGTTCAGACACAAAGAGGGACAGGTGCGGCATGTACCCAAAGAAAACCTTGAGTGCAGCCTCGCTTCTTAGCGAGTGCGAGCGTAAGCGATGCAGGAGCTTAGAAGCGCGAGGCTGTGCTAAGAGCGAGAGCGAGTTTTCTATGGGTACTGCCGCTACCTGTCCCTTTCCAATGTCTGAACAGAGTCCACGAAGTATCAAATTACATCAGTCAGTATATGCACGAAGTAACGATCAAGCACTACGACAAACTGAAATTTACAAAACAATTACAAAACCTAAATCGTAACATAATAATTTCGTGATATATTGAACCTGTTATTTGATATACATAATTTATACTTTTATCAGGAGGATTTATACCATGAAGCTCTTAAAAAGCAAAAAACGTCTTGTTGTGTCCATAATGGCAGCTCTCTGCGTTGCCTCCAATTGCTTTGCCGCAACCGAGCATTGGAACGATGCTTCCAGCATGCCGGATACAATCGTAGCCACCCAGATTGGCGATGTAAACTGGCAGCAGTGGAAAGCAGGCTGGGAAAGCATAAAGACAGATTATGAGCAGGTTTCCATTGCCCCGGGCAAGGATGCCAGCCAGCTGAACTTTGGCTGGTACTCAAAGGAACAGGCAAAAAATGCCGAAATTCGCATTGCTGACAATGCCAATATGAAAAACAGCAGCATATATAAAGGCACCTCCCAGCCAGGCACAACCATAGATGATACTACCTACTATACCAACAAAGTGACCGTCAAAAACCTGAAGCCTGACACCACCTACTGGTATCAGGTAAAGCTCAACGGCCAGTGGCAGGCTGCCCAGACCCTGAAGACAGGCAATCCTGATGAATTTGCCTTTATGTATGTAGGCGATCCTCAGATTGGTGCCTCCAAGGGTCAGACCTCAGCAGAAGGAAATAAGCAGGATGGTGAACTGGCAGCCAGAAACGATGCCTACAACTGGAACAAAACCCTGAACGCTGCTCTTTATCAGCAGGCCGATATCAATTTCATTGTTTCCCCTGGCGACCAGATCAATGAAGTTGCAGCCAATCATTCTAATGAGAAAATCAAGCTGCAGGAAATCCAGTATGCAGGCTATCTTTCCGCCAAAGCATTGCGCAACATTCCTGTTGCCACAACCGTTGGCAACCATGACAGCATGACTGCCGGCTATCAGAGCCACTTCAATGTTCCTAACGCCTATCAGGGCACAGCCAAAACCAATGCAGGACATGGTTACTACTACACTTACGGACCAGCACTGTTCATCGTGCTGAATGCAAATAATTATGACGCAGCGGACAGTGAGGCCTTGGTGCAGAAGGCCGTAGCCGCCCATCCATCTGCCCAGTGGCGCATTGTGGTAATGCATCAGGATATTTACGGCAGTGGACTTGACCACTCCGATTCTGACGGCATGCTGCTCAGGACAAAGCTGACACCTGTTTTTGATGCCAATAAGATAGATGTGGTACTGCAGGGGCACGACCATACCTATTCCCGCAGCTACCAGATAAGCGGTGACGGCAAGGCACATCCTGATTTTGCTGAATACAAGGGAGAAGGCCAGTCCGGTGAATCCCACAAGGCACTGGATACAGCCCTCAAAAATAAGGCTGTCAAGGATGAATTCGTAAAGAATAACAAGTGCTATACCATTGCTGACATGAAACAGGGAACTGTTATCAATCCAAAGGGCATCCTGTATATATCCTCCAACTCTGCTACCGGCTCCAAATTTTATGAGCTAATCGGCCAGCCTCAGGACTATATTGCAGCCCGCAGCCAAAGCTGGAAGCCTACCTACTCTGTGGTGCGCATCACAAAAAACAGCTTTTCTATTGATACCTACGATGTAGAAACCGGTATCACTATTGACCAGACATACCGCATTATAAAAAAATAACTAGATAGTATCAAAATTTTTACACAAATTTTATTTTCATGGTAAAAAAACTCCCTTTCAAAGAATTTATACATTCTTACGAAAGGGAGTTTTTATTCTCTACACTTGCAGATTAGTTTAGTTC
>CAMFES010000041.1 GCA_945949525.1 uncultured Veillonellaceae bacterium | reverse complement strand
GTACATATCAGGACTACTTTAACGCAAATCAAATTCAGCTATATGGCAGCCATAAAGTGGAAATGCCGAAGCCTGAGCTGTACGTTATTTACACTGGTGACAAGGGCAATCATCCTGATGTATTGTCTTTAAAGGATGAGTTTTTCCCTGATATGGATTGCTGTATAGATGCCAAGGTGAAGATGATTTACCTTCAGGACAGTGATGATATTATCGATCAGTATATTGGCTTTTGCAGGGTGTGCAATGAGCAGGCAGCATTGCATGGCAGGACACTGAAAGCGGTAAAGGAGATTATCAGGATATGCCGTGATAGAAATCTTCTAAAGGAATACCTGAGTGAACGCGAAACGGAGGTTGAGGAGATTATGCTTACTTTATTTGACCAGGAACATGTTTGGAATATAGAGCGCAATAATATAAGATTGGCAGCATTGGAAGAAGGAATTATGCAAAATAAAACTCAGACAGTATTAAAAATGTTCAGGCGTAATATGCCTGTTGAGGATATTGCCGACATCAGTGAATTATCTGTAGAGGAAGTTAATGATATATTAAAAAAAGCTATGGTTATACACTGATTATGACATCAATTACCTGAAACGTCAGAAGCAGTTATGTTGCCGCCTGTGTCCTTATTGTCCGTGCTGTCCGCCTTATAAAATAAGCGTTGCAGTGCGTAGATATGGGCATTTTATGTACATGGACAGTGCGGACAATATGGACACATTGTTATAAGACTGGTATTACAGACGATTTTGGTACATTCATGCTAATATAAAAAATTTTAGTTGTATACTATATATGTGATAGTTATCCCCCTGTTGCGTTATGCAGCAGGGGATATTTTTATGTGGAGGTGAGTGTAATGGATACGGATACTGCAAAGACGGTTGCAGAAGCAGCTGCTAAGTTATTGATTTGGTTGTTAAGCGATACTGAAAAATAATGTTATTTGATTGGAGGATTATCATGAAAACAGGAAGAACATTGGAACAGTTGGGTGCAGAGTTGCAGAGGCAGAGAAAGGCCCGTCAGGATTTTGTGGCAGATACACGTTATATGGAGTTCAAGGCAGATGAAAAAGGTGCTGTGATTACATTGCGCATCAAGGGGAATAATCATACCTTCGGTATCAGTGAGCTGGCGCATCAGCAGATTGCCAGCCGCTTGCAGATTCCATACCGCTATTATCAGAAAATGCAGGAGCAGCAGCCAGCACTTTTGCAGGAAAATGTCAATACATGGCTGCATGATGCACCTGAACGCAGGATGATTCGTACTTTGGATGGAAGCATGAGGGCTTTCCTGTCAGACCGTTACAGAAGGCTGGACAATTTGGAGCTGTGTGCAGCTGTCCTGCCGATAATCAAATCCATGAGTGGTGCTGAGATAAAAAGCTGTGAGGTTACACCAAGCCACATGTACCTGAAAGTAGTAAACAAGCGCATGAAAAGCGAGGTACAGCCAGGTGATGTGGTTCAGGCAGGGTTTGTCATCAGCAACAGCGAGGTAGGTCTTGGCTCAGTAAAGGTTGAACCGCTGATTTATCGTCTTGTATGCAAGAACGGTATGATTTCCAAGGATTTTTCCCAGCGCAAGTATCATGTCGGCAGGCAGGTTGATGGTGATGCAGCCTATGAACTTTATTCAGATGAAACACTTCAGGCTGATGACAAGGCTTTCTTTATGAAGGTACAGGATACTGTAAAGGTTGCGGCAGACAAATCGAAGTTTATGCTGACAGTTGGTAAAATGCGTGAGTCTTTAGGTATCAGGCTGGAAGGAAATCCTGTGGAGGAAGTGGAGCTGCTTGCAGATAGGTTCCAGCTTACGCAGAATGAGCGGGGGGACATTCTCCGCCAGCTTTTCATGGGCGGTGATAACAGCAGGTACGGCCTCTTGAACGCGGTAACAGCAGCAAGTCAGCTGTCTGCAAGCTATGAGAGGGCAACAGAACTTGAACGTATTGGCGGCGAGATACTTTCCCTTCCTGTAGGAAGCAAGGCCTTGAAAATGCGCCGCAGTGATGATGTTGCTGAAGGTATAGTTGAGGAACTGCCTGTTATTCGACCTGTGAGAGCTATTACGGCATAATAACTGTCACAAATGGTATTAGCAGGAGTGTATGTTATATGGAGGAAACATGTTTTTATGGGACGGGGATCATTCTCTGTCCCTGCTTTATTTTGGAGGCAGATTATGGATGAAGCAAAAATTTTTAGTGATGCTGAAATGCTGAAGCTGGCAATGCCGAATATGAAGCCTCCCTATTTGCTACGGGAGTACAGCCTTGCTTCTATGGGGCGCATCAGCATGAAGACTGCCTTTGGCATTGATTGTGATAAAAAATATGGGGAGATGTTTTAAATGGGCTGCTTTAGCGAGTGTGTAAGCTATGCCAATATCAAGGGGACATTCAGGATATACCAAGGGAATATTTTCCTTACTATCAATAATCCACGGAATGATTCAGTTGTCAGTCTTACCTTGAACCCGATGCAGGTATCTATACTTGGCAGGGCGATGCTAAAGAGTACGGCTGATGTCAGGATTCAGGATTTAGAGGGCAAGCACATCTTTGGTGATATGGAAATAGAATTTATAGAAGAAAAGAAATGTAATGTTAATGATGAACCAGCAGCATAAGGGGGAATGATTATGCCAGTAACTGAATTTATCTGTCCTAATGGACAAAAGGTTGGCGTAGAAAAATGCCTGAAGTCATGTGTACGGGAACAAAGATGTATGTTCCTGCCCACTCTGAGGGCGGTGGCAAAGAGCGTTGACAGGAAGCTGGAGCAGCCTACTGTCACTGAGCTGATTGCGGGAAACAGGGAAACTTACCTGAAGAAGATGACTGGCTATGCCGTATCACCTGAATCAGTTCTGTATGCACTGCAGGGGCAGGGCGTACATGCTGTTCATGACCAGTATGCAGGTGGGGCGATACTCAGTGAGGAACGGCTCCGCGATGATACCACCAGCGGACAGTTTGACCTCTATGGTCAGCTTCTTAGCAGTGATGACGGGGTGCTGGGCGATTTGAAGGTGACAAGCTCCTACAAGATTATGAGGGCGTTAGGCTATTACAGGAAATCCGTAGCAACAGGCGAAGTGTACAAGACAGGTGCTAAAAAGGGGCAGCCCAAGTACCGCCAGCAGATATTTACGGATGGCGTCAGGTTTGTATTTGAATGGGCTGTACAGCTGAATTATTACCGTATGCTTTTGGAGGCGCAGGGATTTGAAGTGCATGAGATGTATATTCAGGCTATCTGCCGGGATTATAATCTCAGGCTGGCTTTTGAAAGAGGGATTGACAGACATATTTATCTGATACCTATAAAGAAGATTTCTGACAGATGGCTGAAGCGTTATTTTGCACACAAGGCAAAGGTACTGCGCAATTCATTGAAAAATCATGTCCTGCCGCCTGTCTGCTCATCAAGAGAAAGATGGCATGACAGGAAGTGCCGTGATTACTGCGAGGTTGCAGCGGTTTGTCCTTATGGAGCAAGGCTCATGGCTGATGCTATGGAAAAAGCTGTATGATTGGAGTGTGATATTGTGGCAAATTATGTAAAAAGCGTATTATATATTGAAGAAAAATACGTTGAGAAGGTAAGCGACTGTTTAAGAAGTGATGAAGCAGATGTTGATTTCAATAATCTCATTCCTATGCCAGACTGGGTGATGAGGGACTGCTATGGCAAGGAGGCTGACTCGTTATCGGCTTATAGATACCTGCATGGCTACAGCATGGATATGAATATGTGCAGCCTGGTGAATATGTATCAGCATAAGGGAGAAAATCTCGATGATGTGATAAGCAGGCTGGAGCGTGAAGGCTATATCGACCTGAAGCTGGGAGAAAGAGCCTTTTTGAACGAGCAGGAGCATGGCGATACATCATGGTATCTCTGGACATTCAAGAACTGGGGGACTAAGTATAATGCTGTGCGTACAGGCTGGAAGAAGAACAAGGTTTACTTTGAAACACCTTGGTCTGCCCCTTTCCCTATCTTTCAGGCACTGGCGGAGAGATTTCCAGATGCGGTAATTGAATGTGTTTATGCTGGCGAAGACATCGGAAACTGTGGTTGCCTTATTTTGAAGGATGGATGCATTGCCAGTGAGTTTTATCCTGAGAGGGATACTGATGAGGCAAAGCGGATTTATAAGGAAGTATGGGAGGTAGATGAGTAATGGAAACTGCAACTATTCAGGAGCGTTCTATCAAAAAAATCAGTGGCAAGCTGGTCAAGGTCATGGAGGATGTAAGCCACATTGCCAAAAACGGCACCAATGAATTTCACAAATATCAGTATGCAACAGCTGCTGATGTGCTGGAGAAGGTAAATGATTCCCTGTGCAGGAACAAAATCTGTTCCCTGGCAAGGGCAGAGCTGGTAAGCCTTGAGCATGTAGTCAATGCCCGTGGCAATCAGGAACATCTTGCAACTGTACGGATGGTGATACGCCTCATAGATACGGAATCTGGTGAATGGGTTGAGATTATCGGGCTTGGCAATGGTCAGGATGGTGGTGACAAGGCTGTCATGAAAGCGGAAACTGCAAGCATAAAGTATGCGTACATGATGGCTTTCAATATCAGCACTGGTGATGATCCGGAGGCAGATAGCAGGACTGACCAGTTTACAGCAGCTTCTGCCCAGGTTTATCCTATGTCTGGTGCAAGACAGGCTGGTTCATTTGGCAGGAATAATCTGCCAGTGGAAGATGAGGTAAAATCTCCTTCATCCCGTAAGGGGACAGCCTATGCCTGTTTTGATTGCGGTGTGCGCATAAGTGAGAAAGTCAAATCTTTTAGTGAGAGCAGATTTGGCAAACCTTTATGTATGGACTGTCAGAAGAACTATGCCAGCGCCTGAACAGGCTTATCGAACCTCTCTTTTTGGGGAGGTTCTTTTTTTATTATGCTATATAAGCATTTTTTTATAAAAAGTTATTTATCGTTAATATTATATAATGGATGATGTTATTGGATAAAGGTAAATAACTTAACATAAATATAATTAATATATATGTAGTAGGTGATGGTATGGTTACTGCTTTGAAATTGACAAAGTCAGCATTTTACGCAGCTGAAGCAGCAGTGTTATTAAATCTAAGTGTACAGCAGGTATATAGACTGGTGCACGGCAAGAAATTGAGGGCGTACAAAGATTACGGCGGAAGGTCGTGGAAAATTCCAGCCGATTCTATAGTGGAATATATGAGGAATAGGCAGGAGGTGGGGGTATCGCAGAAAATAGTCAATATCAATAAGAAGGAGAGAAACTATGTATGAACCTGATTTGAATACTATTATGACAGTTGAAGAAGTTTGTGATTATTTACGTTTGGGAAAGAATTCAGTATACAGTTTATTGAAAAGCGGCAAGCTTCCTTCACTGAAGATTGGTAGAAAATGGTTAGTACCTTACAACTGTTTATGTGAATTTATGCACAGCAATAAAAATAGTTTATGATATTGGTAGAAAATGTGATGCAGATTTTAATTTTGTGTGATATAATGTGCTGCAGATGAAGAAAAGCTTTTGTCCTGTCGTTCCCTTTGTCCTGTGAAAAAACATTGGGGTGTATGCCTTGTGGCATATAAGGCGGCTAGAAAATATAGAGGACAGAGGACGAAATTGGGGAATTTTGTCCTTTTATATGTGACATGGATTTTTATCAAAAACTGCATCACTTTTTGATAAAATTGCTTCGGATATGGTGTTGTTCCGTGTAAGAAAATATAGCGGGAGCATAATTGTTTTTTATAGAAAAAAGTTTGCAACTTAGGTGTTACTCTGGATTCCTTAGTTGTTTCTTTAGTCATTAAGCATCGTAAGTGCAGGAGTTAGTAGGGAAGATGGCATATCTCGTGAGCACATGGTGAGCACAAAACCACAAAATGTAGCTGGATTTAGATGATAACACATAAAAAAATAAAAGCTCACAAACGGCGTGGTTACGCTGTTTGCAAGCTTTTTGAGATGATATGGAATGTTCTAAGTGCTTTAGTTGCGCAACTCAAAATCAAGCGTAGTTACCCTACGTGCCGGTTCGAGTCCGGCCTTCGGCACCATTGAGAATACTGGCCTTGCAGAGGTTTCTGCAAGGTCTTTTTTGGCGAAAATTATATTTGTTTATGGGGAGGTATTCATAGACTGCGGTTTATGTTATAATATCATGTATCTTTTGAAAGGAAATAGCATGATATGATTTCATACGATGATTTATATGACAAGCTGTACGACAACGTCTTTGCGTTGAAGAAGGCCGGAGGCTGGCGTGGCCTGAAGGAATGCAATATCGTGGCTGTTAGGACGCTGCAGGATGGCACATGGTTTTGTACGGTCATTCCGGATGAGAGAGATCGGGGGTTCTGCATATATGCTTATGATGCTCAGCAGGGGGTAAATACCATGCGGCAGATTCTGGACGAGGAGCTGCAAAGCGGGTATGATGATTTCCTCAGGCTGGAGCTGATGCTGTCTTACAGCGGCTACATCATAGATTTTGGTGAAAAGCGGCTTCTGTCGGGCAAGGAGGAGGAGCGCCTCATGGATTATTGCAGCAGAAGGAAGCTGAAGGCCGGGGGCAGGCGTTTTTTCCCCGTGCTGAAGGTAATGCGGCCGAAGCACATGGCATGGCCGCTGCAGAGTGAAGCAGATCTGAGGGTTGTCGCCTCCGTAGCCGGGGTTTTCAGCCGGCTGAAGGAGGACTTTGTATGCAATGGCTGTGTGTCCAGTCTTATCAGGTTTGATGACAAGCTTATGGTGCCTGTCTTTTCAGAGCTGGAGGATGGCAGCTTTACCCAGGGGACGATGGCCCTGCCAAAATATCGTGAAACGGCCTATACCAGCCCTGACTGGAACGATTTGCAGGCGGCACGGCTGAAAAAGGTCAGGAAAACAAGCAATGTATGGATGGCGGACTGCTTTTTGATGCTGCACGGCGTTGTCGGGGAGGATTTTTCAGCCGGACAGGATGAGCTGCCGGAGAAGGCTCCGTTTTATCCTGATGCGCTGGTAATTCTGGACGATGCAACGGGGACCATGCTGATGGTGGATTTGAGCGGAGAGGATTCCGATTACGGACAGATGCTGGACAACCTGTGCAAGCTGATTCAGTCAGAGGGCAGGCCCCGTCAGATTATGGTTCACACCCCAAAAGCGGAAGGTTTCTTTAAAAATCTGTGTCGGCGGCTGGATATCAAGCTGGTTGTGGAAGAGTCACTGCCGGAGCTGGAGGATATACGGGATGATTTGCTGAATGGCTGGGAAGGCATGGAGTCGGTGGAGGACTATGCCGAGCTGGGGCAGGAGTTTGCAAAGCAGGACTATCCTAGCGATGATGAGATACAGCGGCTGGCATGCAATGATTTCGTCGGCATGGTCAGGTCAGGCGGCCTGCCGGAGCTGTCCAACCAGGAATTTGCGGATGCCATGGACTTCTGCATGTGCCATATCCAGCTGGAGCAGGATGTGGTGGAGCAGGTACGGCTTGAATACCGCAGGCGGCGCGATGAAGGACGAATCGGGCGCCTGAAGTTCAGCAGCGTCTTTTTGCGGTAGCCGGTTTTCGTCAGAAATATAGAAATTAAAATGGTCTTCCTCAGGATGAAATTTCATCCAGGGGAAGACCATTTTTTGTAACCGCTGTCAGGATACGCTCATATACACCAGTATATAAATCCTGTTTCGCCTGAGTTTTTACATGAGATGGCTGTGTTCGTTGATATCTTCAATGACATGCTTGATTACCACCATGAAGGGCACAGCCAGGAACATGCCTGCTGCGTCCAAAAGCTCACCACCCAGGATAATTCCCATAATGATGGCCACAGGATGCAGGTGCAGGGATTTTCCCACGATGGCAGGGTACACAAGATTGTGATTTATCTGGGTCATTGCCAGATAAAAGACGGCTGTCTGAATCGTCAGGCCGGGTGTATGAATTGCCGTCATAAGGATGCCGAAGCCTGACGCCACCGTAGGCCCCAGCACGGGAATAAACTCGCTGAGAGCCGATGTAACAGCAAATACAGAGGCATAGGGCAGAGCCATAATGGTAAAGTAGCTGTAGACTATAAAGCCCGTAATAAAGCATATCACCAGCTGACTGCGGATATAGGTACGCAGTGAGAGCAGTATCTCGTCCAGCAGGTGGATAATGCGCTTTCTGTCCTTGTCAGGAAAGAGGTGGGCCACGTAGCTTTTGATTTTGTCCCCATCCATCAGAAGGTAGAAGGTCAGGAACAGGATGATGACAAAATCTATCAGCTTGTTGAACAGGGAAAAGGCGATCAGCAGCGAGGACTTTATGGCCTTGGTGCTGATTGCGGTCAGCTCCGACCAGGCCTCATCCACGCCCTTCTGAAAAAGCCCTGTTTCTGTCAGGCCGTTCAGCTGCTGGATGTTGGTGGCCAGGGTAGGCAGCTCCTCCGTAAAACGGGAGAGTGTGGGGATGAAGTTGCTGGACACAATGGTAATCAATCCCAGAAAGACTACCAGAAACCCGCTCAGCACCAGAAGAGAAGCCAGACCTCTTGGAATACGGCTGCTGAGCTTATCCACCGGGTCCAGAAGCAGCAGCGTCAGCAGTATGGATAAAAAGAAGACAAAGGCAAAGGACTGCATGTACCAGAAGGCTGACAGCAGTGCAATGATAGCAATGCCTATAATAATCGAAGTTTTGTGGGCTTCCCACATGGGCATCATCTCCAGTGTAAAACGAGGGTTATACGGTTATATAATTACGGTATACGATATGTCATTATGCTATTACGCAATCACGCTGTTGCGTGATTGCGCAGCATGTGATTATGCGGTTTTTGGGGTTATTTCTGCAGGGCATTCAGGCGGTCAGCCAGCTCCTGGGCGGAAAGGTCACCCTCGGCAGGTGTCATGACAGCCTGGTTTTCCAGATATACGGTGCCGTTCTGCACATAGGCCTGGGCTATATTTTTGGTGCCCTTATGGTAGTAGCGGGCAAGATTGCCGGCCACAAAGTAGGAACGCTCTGCACCGCTCATGGAAGCGGTAGAGGCAGGGGCAACAAACTCCTTGCCGTGGATTTTGACAACGCCGTCAGCAACAGTGACAACCTTGTTGGAATACTCGCTAATCTGCTTGGCGTAGGTGTCACGGCGCTCCTCATGGCCAGGATGGTCGGAAGGGTTGAAGATTTCACCGGCAAAGCTGCTGGAACTTTCGCCGTACTTTTCAATGACCTTCTGCCATACGGCGGCAGTAGCACCGATGTTGTAGTTGGTGTTGGCGATGTACTCGAAGGCCAGCTTGTCAGCCTCACGCTCCTGCGGCTTGGTGATATGCACGGAATCAATGTAGTTTACAGCCACGCTGGCACCTATGGCTGCTGCCGTGCCACCGCCTGCTGCTGCTGCAGTGCCCAGCAGGGTGACAGGAATCTGCTGCTGATAGCCCTTCAGCACATGGTTCTTCTGGCCGTGTGCCATCTCATGGCCCAGTACAACAGCAATCTCATCATCGGTAACCAGCAGGTCAAAGATGCCTGTGTTGATGGTCATGTTGTGCCCCAGGGAGCAGGCGGCATTGAAGCTGGTATCAGGGTTAATGTAGTAGTTATACGGCATGTTGTTGATGGAAGGGTCAACCTTGGCAACACCGGCGGAGAGATTGGCCATAATAGTATCAACGCGGCTGTTGAGGTACGGGTCATTGTTGACACCCTGCTTGTTCTTCATCTCCTGAAAGAGCGCCTGACGTCCTTCCTCGGTATCGTTAAGCTGCCTAAGCTGATTATTGGTTTCTGCCATCTGAACACCAGCGGCAATAACGGAGCCGAGAACGCTGGCATCAGCCTGAGCTGGCAGGGTGGCAGTTATTGGCATGCCTACAGTCAGGCAGGTGATAATTAATTTTGCGAGATTCTTTTTTGCATTAAACATTTTCTTCCTCCATGAATAAGTGACAAATAAATTTTTATTGTAATAATGCGTGTGGTATGAATATATGATAATATATACAGGTGGATATTTCAAATTAAAAATCGCTTAAAAATAAATTAGGATAAAGTTAGTAAAATTTTCCCAGGAGGTTTGTTATGGAGAAATTGCTGGATAAATATGCGGAGCTGGTGGTCTGCACCGGTGTAAATCTGCAAAAAGGACAGCTTCTGGTGGTGAATTCGCCCATAGAATGCGCTGATTTCGCCCGCAGGATTGCCAGGAGGGCCTTTGCTGCCGGAGCCAGGGATGTGAAGATAAACTGGTCTGATGAGCAGCTTGCCAGGCTAAGGCTGGAGGAGGCAGAAGCGGAGGTTTTTGACGAGTTTCCTGTCTGGCGCAGGGATATGTTCATGGATTTCAAGGCGAGAGGGGCGGCAGTGGTTTCCATCCACGCCTCGGACCCGACGATTTTTCAGCACATAGAGCCGGACAAGCTGCTCCGGAGCCAGCGGGCGGCCGGCAAGGCGCTTCTGGAATATCGCCAGGCCATGATGAACAACGAGCTTCGCTGGTGTGTGGTGTCCATTCCTACCGAGAGCTGGGCCGGGAAGGTTTTTGCCGGTGAATCCGGGGAAAAGGCTGTGGAGAAGCTGTGGCAGGCTATTTTCAGGGCAGTGCGCATTGATGCGGAGGATGAGGACACTAATCCTGTGGAGGCATGGCAGAAGCATATAGACTTTTTGCAGAGGGCGTGCCGCTTTATGAATGAGCAGCAGTTTGCCGCACTGCATTACACCAACAGTCTGGGAACGGATTTGACCGTGAAGCTGCCGAGGGGGCATGTATGGGCAGGGGGGGCGGAGATTGCCGGCGACGGTGTGCGCTTTGTGGCCAATATGCCTACGGAGGAAATATATACCCTGCCGGACAGAAACGGCGTGGATGGCGTGGTATACGCCTCCAAGCCGCTGAACTACAATGGCAGCCTTATTGAAGGCATGCGGCTGGAGTTTGCCTCCGGCAAGGTGGTAAGGGCAGAGGCGGCCAAGGGACAGGAGGTGCTGAACCAGCTGCTGGCTGTGGACGAGGGCGCCGGCTATCTGGGAGAGGTGGCCCTGGTGCCGTATGATTCGCCTATTTCCCGTAGCGGTATCCTGTTTTACAATACCCTGTTTGATGAAAATGCCGCCTGCCATCTGGCCTTTGGCAAGGCCTATCCTACCTGCCTGCAGGGGGGAGAGAAGATGGATTCGGTGGAGCTTTTGCAGCACGGGGTGAATGATTCCCTGGTGCATGAGGACTTCATGATTGGCACCTCTGACCTTGCCATTGAGGGCATCAGGGCTGACGGCAGCCGGGTGCAGGTGTTCAGGGATGGCAATTTTGCCGCTATATGAGGGCGGCTCGCCGCAGTGGAGCCGTGGCACGGCAATGCTGCAGCGGAAATATGATTAATGCGGAGATGTAGAATATTGGATGGTTTTATCAATAAAAAGGTGCTGAAGGCGGCGTGGCCAATCGCCTTCGGCTATGTTCCACTGGGACTGGCCTGCGGCATATTGGCCCAGAAGACCGGCTTTGACTGGTTTCAGATGCTGATGATGTCCACCTTTCTCTTTGCCGGCAGCGGTCAGTTTATTGCGCTGGCCATGATTGGCAGCGGCAGTACCATTATGCCGGTGGTGATGACGGTATGTATTGTCAATCTCAGGCATTTACTGTATGCCCTGATTTTGAACCAGTATATTTCAGGCAGGTCATGGCTTTACAAGGCGTTTTATGCCCAGGAGATTGTGGATGAAACCTTTGCCGTGAACCACACCCAGTTTGTCCGGCTGGGGAAGGAGTGGACAGGGGAAAATGCCATAGGGGTGAATTTCGTAGGGCATGTGTCGTGGATTGCCGCTACGGTGGCAGGCTTGTTTCTGGGCAATACAGTGTACATAGATACAGCCTTGGTGAGCTATGCCCTGATTGCCATGTTCATCGGGCTGTGGTCCTTTCACTTCGTCAGTCCCAGCCTGGTGCTGACCGGCGTGCTGGGAGGGATTCTCGCCCTGGTGCTGTCCTTCTGGCTGGATCACATGCTGAATGTGGTGGTGGCCACGATTGTGGCGGCTGCGGTGGCGGCGGCCTATAAGGCGATTGCTGAAAGGGGGGCAGAGGGATGAGCTACGATGAAATTTTGCTGTGTATTTTCGGGCTCTTTCTGGTATCATATATTCCGAGGGTATTGCCCTTTGCTCTGCTGGGAAACAGGGAGCTGCCGAGATTTTTCCATCTGTGGCTGCAGTATGTGCCTACGGCGGTGTTCGGGGCGTTGATTTTTACCTCAATTTTTGGCAGCGGTGCAGAGGGCTTCCGCTTTTCCTGGGAAAACAAGGAGCTGGTGGCCTCCATTGTGGTGCTGCCGGTGGCGGCTGCCACCAGGTCACTGCCCTACAGCATTATCACGGGGCTTGTGACCTATTGGCTGGCGCAGCAGGTGATGTAGGAGCAGGCAAGGCCTTTGGGGATAGTCATTTTTTATAATTTTGGTGAAGGATTGGGTGGTGTTGGTTTTGAGTATGTTGGTGGAGCTGGGCTATATTGTAGAAAACAATATTTTGTCTGATGATGTGCGGGCCATGGTAATTCAGGCGCCCCAGGTGGCGGCTCAGGCGGAGCCGGGGCAGTTTGTCATGGTGAAGAATGAGAGCGGCAGCACTTTTTTGCGCCGTCCCTTCGGCGTGGCCGATGTGGACAGGGAGCGGGGCAGGCTGCTTTTGATTTACAGGGTGGCTGGAAAGGGAACCCGTGAGCTGGCGGGGCTGGAGCCTACCATGGAAATCAGCGTAGAGGGGCCTCTGGGGGGCGGCTTCCGGTTTGGGGAGGACGGTGCCTCTGATGGCTGTGCAGGCCGGGACAAGGGCGGCAGGACGCTTTTGATTGGCGGTGGCGTAGGCGTGGCACCGCTCATCTATACGGCACGTCACCTGGCTGAGCTGGAGCCGGATAACAAGCCGCTTTTCCTGCTGGGCGTAAGGAGCGCTGATGAGCTTTTCTGGCAGGATTATCTGAAGGATTTTACTGAAGAAATCATGGTGACCACCAATGACGGCTCTGCCGGAAAAAAGGGATTTGCCATTGATGCTATGCCGGAGCTTCTTGAAAAATATGACATCAGCCACATCAAAATATGCGGGCCTACCATCATGATGGAGGGGCTGGCGAAGCTGGCCATGGAGCGTGGTATCGAATGCCAGGTGTCCCTGGAGAAGCGCATGGCCTGTGGCATCGGCGTGTGCCTTGGCTGTACCTTTGAGGGCAAGGTCAGCGGCAAGCGGTGGAAGATTTGCCATGATGGCCCTGTATTCCCTGCAGAGGAGGTTTTTGAAAGATGAATTTTGAGAGATTGGCGACGGACTTTGCCGGGATTAAGATGAAAACCCCTGTGATGGGGGCATCCGGCACCTTTGGCTTTGGTATTGAATACAAGGATTTTCTGGATTTAAGCGATGTGGGAGCGATTATCAGCAAGGGTCTGACCCCTTTGCCACGTCCCGGCAACAACGGGGTGCGGGTGGCAGAAACACCGGGGGGCATGCTGAACTGCATCGGGCTGGAAAATCCCGGCATTGACGGATTTTTGCGGGACATTCTGCCAAGGGTGCGGCAGGAGGCACCGGATACGGCCTTTATTGCCAATTTTTCCGCCGGTACGGTGGAGGATTACGGCATGATGGCGGCCAAGCTGGATGTGGACGGCGTGGATGGCGTGGAGGTGAATATCTCCTGCCCGAATGTCAAGGAGGGCGGCATTGTCTTTGGTACTGACCCGCGGGCAGCGGCAGCTGTTACCGAGGCCGTGAAGAAAAACACGAAGAAGCCTGTGATTGTGAAGCTGTCCCCAAATGTGACGGATATCACCGTTATGGCCAGGGCCGTGGAGGAAGCCGGTGCAGATGCCATCGCCCTCATCAACACGCTGACAGGTATGGTTATAGATATCCGTACGCGGCGGCCGCTTCTGGGCAACGTTACGGGAGGCCTTTCCGGCCCGGCCGTGAAGCCGATTGCCGTGCGCATGGTGTGGCAGGCGGCCCAGGCGGTGAAGATTCCGATCCTCGGCCTGGGGGGCATCACCTGCGGCGAGGATGCGGTGGAGTTCCTGCTGGCAGGGGCCAGTGCCGTGGCTGTGGGCGCGGAGAATTTTGTGCATCCTGATGCTGTGGTGCGGGTTGCAGAGGATATTGACGCCTACCTGGAGGCAGGGGGCATGAAGCATGTTTCTGAGCTGGTGGGGCAGGTCAGGCTTTGACGCGGCGTCCGGCGCAGTGCAGATGTTTTTTTGCATGGAATGCGTCCAAGCATTGAACATTTTTTATAGAAAAAGAGGGTTTTCCTTTTTTGTGGCGAATACTAATCTACAGAAGGAAAAGTATTTACATTAGGGGGTACGGAGATGTTTTTGTTTGGCTCAAGTAATGACAATAAAAAAACTGCAAGCCGTGGTGAGGATTGTACGCAGATGAAACGCGATGTGGAAAATCTGGACAGATTTCTCCAGAAGGCGATTGACGGCGACTATACGGCGGCGCTTCCTCATGTGGAATCTGCCGAGCTGCAGCGGCTGGGCAAAAAGATTGAGGCATTTTTGCAGAAGCAGCGCGGTGACCTGCGTTCCATGCTGATGACGCTGAACGAATCGGTATATGATTCTACCGAGGTTTCCGAGGCGCTGAACTCTATTGTTACGGAAAATACCCATGTTTCTGCCAGGATTGATGAGATGCACAAGGTGGTGGAGTCCCTGGCCAACGAGATTATGGGATTGGCGGGAACCGCTACGGAGACCTCCGATCAGACCAGAAAGGGCATGGAGGCCATGCGCAACACCGAGAGCAGTATAGATACTGTTTCCAGGGAAACTGCGGCGGCGGAGGACAGCCTGCAGAGCATGCATGGCAGCGTAATCCAGCTGCAGAAGGATACCGGCAACATCAACAATCTGGTGGAGGCTGTGCGGGGCATTGCCGATCAGACCAATCTGCTGGCGCTGAATGCCTCCATTGAGGCAGCCCGTGCCGGTGAGCATGGCCGTGGCTTTGCGGTGGTTGCCGAGGAGGTAAGAAAGCTGGCGGAGCAGTCGAAGCTGTCTGTAAGCGAAATCAGCGAGCATTTGTCCAGCATCAAGGGAACCTCCAAGGACATTACCGATGAGTTTACCCAGATGGATTCTGCCTTCAAAAACAACACTGCGGCGGTTAAGGAAGCCACCTCCCATACACAGAAGCTGACAGGTGTGTTTGACGGTATTGACAATGCCGTCAATATCCTTGCTCCGCTGGCGGAGGAGCAATCTGCGGCCTTTGAGGAGATGACTGCTTCCCTGCGTACTACCATGGATGATGTTCACAGGCAGAACGATTCTACCAGGAACTGCAACCGTTTCGTGTATGAGGCCCTGAAGACCTCCAGCCAGATGCGCACAGCCCTGGCAGAGCTGGATTTGGACATATCCGACAGGGAGAATGTGGAGCTGGCCAAGACGGATCATCTTCTGTGGCGTGCCCGCATCAGCCAGATGCTGTGGGGCAATATTGACCTGGACGCTTCCAATGTCCGCGACCATACCAAGTGCCGCCTGGGCAGATGGTATGCCACCAAGGGTAATGCCATGTTTGGCAATCAGCCTGAGTTCAAGAAGCTGGAAAGTGACCATGCCAGGTTCCATGCCTGCTGTGCGGAGGCCATTGATGCCTACCATGCCAAGAATAAGCGGCAGCTGGACGATTTGACGGAGGAGCTGTCGGCCCTGTCTTCCACCGTCATAAGTAATCTGGAGAACCTGAAAAACAAGCTGTAATATTTGCGGCCTGTGCCTTTAAAGTGGCGGCGTGGCGGTGCCGGTACGGAGATTATTTCGTTTCCGGCTCCGTCATGCCGTCTTTTGCGTGTGGTGTGCAGGGATTTTTGCATGTCATTTTGCAGGATATTGCGCCGCAGGGGCAGGGACGCTGATTTTTTTCTTGTCAGGACGGGATTTTTGTGGTATATGTAAGAAGTTAAATAATTTTTCAGGAGGAAGGATTTTGGCTGATTTAAAAGAAGAAATCCGGAAGCGTCGCACCTTTGCGATTATTTCCCATCCGGATGCAGGTAAGACCACCCTGACGGAGAAGCTGCTGCTGTACGGCGGCGCCATCCATCTGGCCGGTTCCATCAAGTCTAGAAAAACCCAGCATCACGCTGTGTCAGACTGGATGGAGATAGAGAAGCAGCGCGGTATTTCCGTTACCTCGTCTGTTTTGCAATTCAACTATAACGGGTATTGCATCAATATCCTTGATACTCCGGGACATCAGGACTTTTCGGAGGATACCTACCGCACCCTGATGGCGGTGGATAGCGCCGTCATGATTATTGATGTGGCAAAGGGCGTGGAGGCGCAGACCAAGAAGCTGTTCAAGGTCTGCAAGCAGCGGGGGATTCCTATCTTTACCT
>CAMFES010000040.1 GCA_945949525.1 uncultured Veillonellaceae bacterium | reverse complement strand
TGCTTCATCTCCCCCAGCTCCTTCAATATATCCGGGTTCTTTTCCAGCACCAGGGTAAGCTCCGCATCATTCTTCTTGATTTTCTGGTCGGAAACATTCTTGACGCGATAGTCAGCCACTGCCGCAGCCTTGATAACTATGTCGCAGGCTGGAAAGCGCTCCTGCACCAGCTGACGCATTTCACGGGCGGACTCCACGCCGAAAAACTCCACACCATCAGGTGGCTGCAAGGCCGATGGCCCGGAAATAAGCGTAACCTCCGCGCCCAGGCTGGCAGCCGCCTGGGCGATGGCGTACCCCATCTTGCCGCTGGAACGGTTGCCGATATAGCGCACCGGGTCAATAGGCTCACGGGTTCCCGCAGCCGTCACCAAAAGCTTCAGACCGCGAAGCCCCTGCATGCTTTTCCCTGCTGCACAGCTTCCATCTTCTGCACTGCTATCCTTACTGCTATTTGTTTCAGCGATGCCTGCCCCATCAGTAGCAGCTGCCTCAGCCTCAACATTCTTGCCAACACATCTCCCCGCAAAATAGCCTTCCAGCACCTCTGCCAGCTCCGCAGGTTCCGGCATCCTGCCGATGCCGCTGGTGCCACATGCCAGATGGCCGCTGGCAGGCTCAATCAGCTGCCAGCCCCGCTGCTGCAGGGTGGTGATATTCTGCTGTGTCACGGGATTTTCATACATGTTGCTGTTCATGGCAGGTGCAAAGAAAATCGGCGCCCTTGTAGCCAGCACCGTGGTGGTAAGCATATCATCAGCTATACCGGCTGCCGCCTTGGCAATCACATTGGCCGTAGCTGGGGCAATCAGCACCACATCAGCCAAGGTTGCCAGGGCAATATGCTCCACATCATAATTATGTATCTCCCCCCACATGGAGGTGACAACGGGATTGCCGCTGATTTCCCGCATGGCAGTTTCCGTCACGAAATTCAGGGCGCCCCTCGTAAGTATGACATGTACCTCTGCCCCCTTCTTGCGGAGGCGGCTGGCTAAATCCACGCATTTATAGGCGGCGATACCGCCGGTAACGCCCAGAACAATTTTTTTCCCATTCAACATATCGTTTCTTCCCAATTGCCAGTGCCTTACTTGATGCCGCTGGTCAGACGCTTGTAGGTGATCTTGCCCTCGTAGATTTCTTCCATGGCGTTGGTTACATCACGGGTAGAGGTACGCTTAGCAGTAACAGGATGGCTCTTGTCCATGATGTCACGGGCCCGCTTGGCAGCCAGGGTTACCAGCGTGTAGCGGCTGTCCACCAGAGGGGTCAGCTGATCCAGATTAGGGGTTACAATGTTCATCTTACTCATTCTGCATTCTCCTTCCACTGCTTCAGGTCGGCCAGCAATGCTTCATTCAGGTCGGTGCGGTGATGCTCCGCCTCAATTATGCCGGCAATGGCCCTTTCAGCAGCCTCTACCTTATCATTAACCACCACATAACGATAATTATGGGCGATATTTATCTCATCTACGGCAGCGCCCAGACGACGCCGCAGGCTTTCCTCCGTTTCGGTGCCACGGCCCTTCAGACGGGCGGCCAGCTCATCCAGGGACGGCGGCAGCAAAAATATGAACAATCCTTCCGGCATGGCCTTCATGACGTTCAGGGCCCCCTGGGTATCAATCTCCAGCAGGATATCCTCACCGGCACTGAGCCTGTCCAGCACCTTCTGCTTCGGCGTGCCGTAATAATTGCCATAGACCTCAGCCCATTCTAAAAGCTCGCCATCGGCAATCATCTGCTGAAACTTTTCCTTGTCATAAAAATAATAGTTGACGCCATCCTGCTCACCCGGCCTTGGCTGGCGGGTAGTAGCGGAAATAGAGTACGAAATCTCCGGATGATTCTTCCTCAAAAGGTCGCACACCGTGCCCTTGCCGGTGCCGGAGGGCCCGGAAATCAAAATCAACAAACCCTTACGCACTGTCAATCCTCCTCTACAATTCTATGGGACATGGTATCAGGCTGTACCGCTGAAAGCACCACATGTCCGCTGTCCGTTATGATTACCGCCCTGGTGCGGCGGCCATAAGTCGCGTCAATGAGCTGAAAACGGTCACGGGCATCCTGAATAATCCTCTTGATAGGTGCGGATTCCGGACTGACAATAGCTACCACCCGGCTGGCCGATACCACATTGCCAAAGCCTATATTAATCAGCTTGATATCCAATGTAAACACAACTCCCCTCACCGGCGTGACATTACTCGATATTTTGAATCTGCTCGCGGATTTTCTCAATCTCGCTCTTGACATCCACAACAAAACGTGCGGCACCGGCAGAATTTGCCTTGGAAGCCACGGTGTTAATCTCCCGGTTCATCTCCTGAATGAGAAAATCCAGCTTGCGCCCTACCGGCTCATCCATGCCCATAATACTGCGGAACTGGTCAAAATGGCTGTGCAGGCGCACCGTTTCCTCCGTGTAGTTTACCTTGTCCGTAAACAGGGCCGTTTCCTGAATAATGCGGCTTTCATCAATGTCCTCCTTGGCCAGGTACTCCTCCAGCAGCTTTTCCAGGCGCTGGCGATAGCTGTCCACAATCTCCGGTGCCAGCTTCTCCAGCTCTGCCACGAAGCCCTCCAGCACATCAATCCGCGCCAAAAGGTCAGCCCTGATATTTTCCCCCTCGGCAGTGCGCATGGCCACCAGATTGCCCAGGGCTTCATCGAAGGCCGCCATCAGCACCGGCTCTGCCTCAGCAAGATTCGCATTTTCCTCTGTGATCTTCAGCACGTCTGGATAGGCTGCAAGCTGGGCGGCAGACGGCTGGCCGGTCAGTCCCAGCTGTTCATTGATTTCCATCAGCGCCTGCCCATAGGCCGCCACCAGCCCTCTGTCCACACTGATGGTTACCGACTTGTCGCGGATATCCTGAAACCGCACATTAATATCCAGCTTGCCGCGGGACAGATATGATTTTATCTTTTTGGTGAGCTGGCTCTCAAACATATTCAGGCTGTAGGGCATGTGAAAATTTGTTTCCAAATACCGCTGATTGACGGTCTTCAGCTCCACATGCACCTTGAAGTCCTGATTTTCACAGTCCCCGGCCCCAAAGCCGGTCATACTTTTTATCATGAATAAATCCTCTTTGCAATCTCTTTCGCCGGACTTTGCTGTAAAAATCCCCGGCCAAGTATAAATTTTAGCCTGTACATTATAGCACTAAATGATGCGTATGACAATATTGGCCGTCATACAAAAGAACATCACAGCGGATAACTGCCGCTGAATACCTGCAGGGCAGGGCCGGTCATGTAGAGGTGATTGTCCTGCTCATTCCACTCAATTACCAGTCTGCCGCCGTCCAGCTGCACCTCAGCCCTGCGGTCAGCCAGGCCGTTCAGCACTGCCGCAGTCAATGTAGCGCAGGAACCGGTGCCGCAGGCCAGGGTAACAGCAGCGCCCCGCTCCCATACCCGCATCCTGAGATGCTTGCGGTCAATCACCTGCACAAACTCCGTATTGGTCTTGCGGGGGAATTTGGTGTGGGTTTCAAAGTGCCTGCCCAGCTCATAGATAGGGAAATTCTCTGCATCCTCCACGAACACAACACAGTGGGGATTGCCCATGGAAACGCAGGTCATTTTAAAGCTCTGTCCCTGTACCTGAATATCCTCATTGATTACCCTGTTCATGCCATAGCCATCTACCGGAATCCTGTCACCTTCCAGCACCGGCTCACCCATGTCCACCTGAATCATGGAGATGCTGCCATTTTCCTTGATTATCTTCGGCACCAGGATACCTGCTCCCGTTTCAACGGTAAACTCTTCACCGGCAACATGACCTGCCTCGTAGACATAACGGGCAAAGCAACGGATGCCGTTGCCGCACATCTCGGCTTCACTGCCGTCCGCATTGATAATTCTCATGCGGATATCCGCCTTGTCTGACGGCAGCACCAGCAGGATGCCATCTGCTCCGATGCCATAGTGGCGGTCGCAGATTTCCTTTGCCGCCTGCACATAAGGCTCCTCGGATCTTTGCATGCAGTCAATCAGCACAAAATCATTGCCTGTGCCCTGCCATTTGGTAAACTCAAAGCTCATATTTGCCCACTCCTCACTCCATGGTATGCCAACCATATAAATACAATTTTACATAAACATAATTTAAAAGCCAAAGCTTCATATCCAGGCGGAAAACACTGCCCCGGAACAGCCTGGATGAGCTGAACTAGGCAAGCTGTCCCAGCACATCCTCCAGTACCTCCGTCGGTACGCCGCCTTCCAATGCGGCCAGGCTGGCCTCGTAATTTGCCTGCAGCAGCCTGCGGAAACGGGCTTTGACTTTCGCAAACAGCTCTTCAGTGCCCACCTGCAGCTTTTCGGCCAGCCGCTGCTCCTGCTGACTGAGATACTCATCCGCCAGCTTGTCAAGAACAACCTCCAGAGCATCCGCCATAATCTTTGAGCCGCCCTCTTCAAAGAAGCTCTTGGGATTTTTGTAGCCGGACAGGGCCCCGCTGAACATTTTTCTGTCCACAGCCTTGAAAGCGTTCTCGTAATCCATGCCGCTCTCGTATGAAAAATCACGGGGAGCAACTGTCAGCTCACTGTCAATTTCCAGCAGCCTGCCATTGACCTCCTGCTGGAGAACAGCCGCCTGCCTGCTAATGAACTGCTCCATGCGCAGCGTAGTGGCCCGCAGCTCCTGGGCCAAATCAAAGCCAATGCTTTCCAGCAGCTGATTCAGTGCCTCCTGCAGCTTGCCCCCGGAGTTTTCCCTGCCCTTCAGCAGTGCCGGATTGAAGGCTTCCCGGAAAAAGTCAGTATATCTCAGGAACACCCTCTGCTTTACATAATAAACAAGCTCGCGCCTTTCCTGCTGCTGGCGGCTCTGCATATCCTGAGAGGTAAGCTCCTCAAGCAGCCTGTCCGTCTGCCGCTGAAGCTCCAGCAGCCTGCTGCGCCGCCGCTCCTTTTCAGCGGCATCGCTGTAGTTGAGCCGTATCAGCTCCTTTACCCTTTCCACAGCCAGGCGGTATTCGCCCTTGGCGGCATTGACAGCTATGCCCGTCAGCTCCTCCAGCACAAAGCGATAAAAGACCTTCTCAAAGTCAGAACTGCCGGTTTTGCCCTCCAGCTTGCCACGCAGCAGCTGCTGGCTGGACAGGCCAAACATCTGGGGCTTTCTCACGCCGTATTTTTTCAGCTGACCGGCTACATAATCCACCACGCCCGCCGCTTCAGCCTTGTTTTCCGCCAGGTCAATGGCATTGACGATAAAAAACATCTTGTCCAGGGCAAAGGCGTCCTTGACCCTGCCCAGCTGGATGAGAAATTCCCTGTCTGCCCGGCTGAAGGCGTGATTGTAATAGGTCACAAACAGCACCACATCCGACTGGCGAATGTAGTTGAAGGACATATTGGTGTGGCGGGCGTTGATGGAATCCGCCCCCGGCGTGTCCACCAGCGTAATGCCCAGCCTGGTAAACGGGCAGTCATAGTAAACTGCCAGCCAGTCCACAAAGCAGGACTTTTCCTCCTTTGCGGCATAAGCACCAAAATCCGCCAGCTGCCTGGACAGCTTCTGCCCCAGCTGGCCGGAAGCCTCCTGCCAGCCGGAAAGAAACGCCCGCAAAAAGGCCTTTTCCCTCTGGCGGCTGCCGGATTTATCTGACAGTGCTTCCTCCACCATGGCCAGTGCCCCCTGCAGGTTATCCGCTGACTGCTTAAAGGCCGACAAGGCCCTGTTGACATCCGCCAGCAGCATGGCCTCGTCCTTGAGCTTTACCAGTACCGTGCCGTGAGGGTGCTTTTCGTCCACAGGACAGATTTTGTTAATGGCCGCCGTCGTCGGGTTGGGGGATACAGGAAGCAGGGCCTCTCCCAGCAGTGCATTGGCAAAGGATGACTTACCGGCGCTGAATGCCCCGAAAAGAGTAACCATGAAGCCTTTGCCTTCAAGGCGTTCAGCGCGTTCAAGAAGCTCCCCTGACAACTGCTTGAGGACAGGAACGCGCCCTGTCAGCTCACTGCCGCGCCGCAGCCTTGCGGCCCAGCTGTGCAGTGCCGCCCTGCCGCCACCTTCAGCATCACCATCAGCATCAACATAGGCAGTGCCTGTATTATCCGTCCTGCCGCCATCGGACATATTGCAGCTGCCCTCTGTATCATCTGCGACCTGTGCCATATCAGCATGGCTCCCCGCAGCCTGCACATCTAATGCAGACTGCACATCAGGCGCAGGCTGCCCCGCATCAGCCGGAATTTCGGCAGCACCAGTCGGCGGTACAATCTCGTCCTCCGGCATCTGCACTGCAAAAAGCTCCTGGCCGCCGGGCGGCATCACTCTGGCTCCGGCAAGCTCCTCCAGGCAGTCAGTCAGCTCCCGCTGTAGCTCTGCCGCCCTGTCTATTGCCTCCCAGGCCTCCCGATAGCGCTCCATGGCGGACAGCTGCTTTTCAATTTCCTGACAGCGCTCCTTCTGCCTTGTCCCAATCTGCTCCTGCAGCCTGCTTTTAAAATCCAGCGCAAAACGTCTGGCGACATTTTTCGTTCCCTCGGCAAAATTGGCCGTGTAGTTCATCACATAGCTGCCATCCTTGGTAAGCTTTGCCCCGGAGCGCATAGCCTCGGTCAAAAGCTCCTCCGGCGGCACGATCTCCATGGCCTGCACATAGCTGCTCAGCTCGTCGCTATCCACATGGCGGCCTCTGGCAAAATCCATAAAATAGGTTCTGATATGCCACGTCAGCTGGGCCTGGGCCTTTTCAGAGGCATCGTTAAAGAAGGCAAGCCTGCGCCGCTCTATCTCGGCCAGGGTCTTTTTTCCCCTGCCGAAAAAGCCCACCTTGAAATCCGGCTGGCAGGCTTCCAGATAGTCCCGCGCCAAATCACGGGTAGAGGTTGGCATAAGATAGGCATTGTCCAGAATCCTTTCCACTCCGGCTGAAAAATCCTCCTGCCAGTCCTGCTGAAGCCCGGCCAGCTCTTCTGTCAGCCGCAGGCAATCCCCCTTCATCTGCGTCAGCCGCTCAGGGGAAAGTCCCGACAGCGCTTCCCTGTGCCCGGTCAGCCCATCCTCCAGCTCCCGTTCCATCTCCTGTCCGTACTCTGTCATAATTTTCTGCAAAGAAGCCGCCACAGAATCATTCAGCAGCTCATGCCGGGCGGCAATTTTGTCCTGCAAAAGCTGCTGCAACTCTGCAAACTGGTTGTGAGGGGCCGCTGGATATTTCAGCGATGTGTAGAAAAAACCTGCCGGGCGCACTCCCCAGCTGTAAAAGGCGTTCTCCACGCCCTGACAAAAATCGGCAAAGGACAGCTCAGCTTCCACATGCTTGTCAATCTGATTCACAATCAGATACACGGTCTTGCCCGCCCTGGTCAAAGCCCTGGTAAATGAAAGGTTCAGCTCCGCCTGCACATGATTGTAATCCATGACGTACAGGATTATATCAGCCAGATGGAGGGCCGCCTCCGTGGCTGCCCTGTGGGCATCATCCGCCGAATCAATGCCGGGAGTATCCATGATGACTACCTTGGGCGGCAGGTCAAGGTCACTGCGGCACAGCTCAATCCCCGCAATCTGATCACCATCGCGGCAAAAGCTCCTGAGCATATCGTAGTCATAGGGAGCCAGATAGCGGCGCGGCTTTCCCCTGTGAAAAAACACCCTGGCGTAGTCCTCCCCAGCCTCGCCTCTGTGTACCCTGACCAAATTGGCGCTGGTAGGAACAGGACTGGAGGGCAGGATATCCTCTCCCAGCAGGCTGTTAATCATGCGGGACTTGCCGGCGGAAAAATGCCCGGCAAAGGCAATGCCGTACTCACCGGCTGTCAGCTTTTCTGCCAGCTCCCGCACCCTGTTCATATTCTGCTGATGGCCCCGCTCCGCAAAAAAATTGTACGCGGCCGCCAGCCTGCACCGTAAGAACTCATTCTGCATAAATATCTATCCTTTGCCTGATTTTATTTACATCACTATATCTGTCAGGAGGTGGTCAGCGGGTCGATATCCACCATGATGCCCATGTCGCTTTCCACGCCCTGACGGCGCAGAAAGCGCAGCACGCTCTCAATATCTCCCGTCTTGATGAGCAGGGAAAACCGGTAGACGCCCCTGAGCCATGACATCATGGCAGGAGCCGGGCCCACCGTCTGCTGCAGGGGATTGCCGCCAAATTCCTGCTGAAAGTCAGCCTTCAGCTTTTCAGCCCTCCGCCTGGCCTCCCTTTCCTCCTCATGCTGGAAAACCAGCTTGATAATCCTGCTGAAGGGCGGATTAAACAACACCCTTCTCAGCTTCATTTCCTCCCGGAAAAATGCTTCATAGTCCTGCTGGATACCCGTCTTCACGGCAAAATGCCCCGGATTGTAGCACTGCACCACCACCCTGCCTGGCACCTCCCCCCGTCCAGCCCGTCCGGCCGTCTGGGTAATCAGCATAAAAACCCGCTCTGCCGCCCGGAAATCCGGCATGTTCAGGGTAGAATCCGCACTGAGAATCCCCACGGCCGTAACATTGGGAATATCGTGCCCCTTGGCCACCATCTGGGTACCCAGCAGAATGTCAAATTCCCTTCTGCGGAACCTGTCGAGGATTTCTGTGTGAGCGAACTTGCCGGTAGTAGTATCCCTGTCCATGCGGATGATGCGCGCCTCCGGCACCAGCTCCGCCAGCTCCTTTTCCAGCTTTTCCGTGCCGGAGCCAAAATATTTGATGTAGGGACTGCCGCATTTCGGGCATACATCCGGCACGGGTACCTGAATGTCGCAATGATGGCACAAAAGACGCCCATCACGATGAAACACCAGCGGCATGGTACACTGGGGGCACTTGATGGCCTCACCGCAGGAGCGGCACATGACAAAGGTGGCAAAGCCGCGCCTGTTCAGCATGAGAATCATCTGTTCCCGCCTGGCCAGTGTATCTGCAATAAGATTCTGCAGGGGCAAGGAAATCACGCTGCGCCGTCCCAGCCTCAGCTCCTGCCGCATATCAGCGCTGACCACCTGAGGCAGCTGCCTGTTGCCGATGCGCCGCGGCATACACAAAAGGCCGTAATCCCCCCGCCTGGCGTGGTAATATGTTTCCAGGGACGGGGTGGCACTGCCCAAAAGCAGCACACCTCCGTGCAGCTCTGCCAGCTTCCCGGCCACCACTCTTGCATGGTATCTGGGGGATTCATCCTGCTTGTAGGAGCTGTCCTGCTCCTCGTCCATGATAATCAAGCCGATATTCTCCACCGGAGTAAACAGGGCGGAACGGGCCCCGATGATGATGCGGGCACCGCCTGTACGCACGCGCAGAATGGCATCGTTCCTCTCGCTGATGGACAGACGGCTGTGCATGACCACGATATCATTGCCAAAATAGCCCTTGAAGGCCTGCACCACCTGCCCGGTCAGGGCAATCTCCGGCACCAGCACCACCACGCTGCGCCCCAGCTCTCTGGCTCTCTGTGCCGCCTCTATGTACACCTGGGTCTTGCCGCTGCCGGTGACACCGTACAGCAGAAAGGTGCGATATGCTCCGCTTTTCAGCTGTTCATCAACAGCGTCAACAGCTCTTTGCTGCTCCTCCGTCAGCTCGCGCACCACCTTGCATGAGGCAACAAAATCACGATAGCTGTCCCGCAGTACCCGTCGTTGCCGAATCTCCCCAAAACCGGACTCCGTCAGGCTGCTGACCAGTGCCCTGGAAAATCCCTCCTGCTGCAGCTCTTTCAAGGAAATCGCCAGCTGGCCATCTGACGGCTGTCTGTCCTGGAGCCATGCCAAAAGCCGTTTCTGACCTTTTTTTCGCTTGTCAAGGCCCTCTACATCCTCCGCTGTAACAGGTCTTTCTATCGACAGATAGCTTTCACTTCTCTCATTTGACCTCCGGCTGGCCTCATAGACACGGCGGACTGCCCCGTGCTTCAAAAGGCCCGCCAATACACTGTCCAGCTGAGTGGCTGCCTCCAGATTGCCGTCTGCCTCCAGCTGACGGCGCAGTTCTTTTTCCTTTTCCGCTCCTGCGGCCAAAAGAGCCTCATAAGCCTGACGGTGCACATCCACCATCATGAGCATATTATCCTGCATATCAGGAACAGCCTCATACTGCATCTGTATCTTCAAACCGCTTTTCCCCGGCATAAAAAGGCGCATCATCTCCCCGGCAGAGCAGAGATAAAAATCTGCCAGCCAGCGGGAGGCCTCTATCATCAGCGGCGAAAACCAGGGTTCATCATCCACGGCAGCCTTTATATACTTCAGCTTCTCCACAGGATAGCTGCAACCATGCTCCTGCCTCTTTTCTGCCGGATACACACACACTATAAAGCCCTCAATATCCCGCCCGGCAAAGGGCACCAGCACCCGCCATCCTGCTGACAGCTTCTCAAGGCTTTCAGGCACGCGATAGCTGAAGGCCTGCGCAATGCTTTTAACGGGAATATTGATATACACATCCGCAATCTGCATACTGTCCACCCCGGCTCATCAGCCCAGCTCAACTACCTGCACATCATTGCCGTGCTTGACAATCATCTGCATCAGGTCATCTGCCTTCAGCCAGATGGTTGCCGTATTTTCATTCGGATGAATGCCGATGATGCCGCTGCCGCTGACAAATTCCTCATCCAGAAACAGCTTGACATTGCAGGCATCATTGTTCAACAATCCCAGTGGAGATACAGAGCCAGGCAGCACATCCAGCATTTCCTTCAAATCCTCGGCTGAAGCAAAGCTCAAACGCCTTGTGCCATGAGCCTTCTGAAAGTCCTTCAGCTGTACGCGCTTGGGACCGCAGACCGTAATCAGGTAATAATTACGCTTCTTGTCATCCCGCACAAAGAGGTTTTTGGCATCCCTGTCCGGATATGGAAGCTCCACACTGATGGCCTCCTCCATGCTGAATACGGCTTCATGCTCCGTTACCTCATGCCAGATGCCAAGACTGTCCACAAAATCAAAAATTTCCTGCTTGTTCACAACTATTTCTCCTGCTTCTATCCTAAAACCCAAAAACAAAAACTTGCAACTTAAAACTCGATGCCCTGCTGAGCCTTGATTCCCTGCTGATAGGGATGCTTTACCATTTTCATCTCCGTCACCAGGTCGGCACGCTCAATCAGCTCCGGCCGGGCATCCCTGCCTGTCAGCAGCACATGCAACCTTTCCGGCTTCTTGTCCAGCAGTGCCATGACCTCCTCAATGGTAATCAGCCCGAACCTTACGGCGTAATTGATTTCATCAAAAATAATCAAATCGTATTCGCCGGAAACCAGCTCCCTTTCAGCCTCCTGCAGAGCCTCGGCTGCCGCCCTGATATGCTTCTCCCTGTCCTCATCCTTTCGCATCAGGCCAAGCCCCAGAGGCCTGATTTCAATCCTGCCATCCAGCTGGCCAATCCTCTCAACGGCTTCCAGTTCGCCATATTTCCAGCCGCCCTTGATAAACTGCAATATCAGCACCCGCAGCCCGCTTCCCCAGGCTCGCAGGGCCAGTCCCAGTCCGGCCGTAGTCTTTCCTTTGCCATCGCCGGTATGCACGAGAATTAATCCTTTCGTTTCCATATTTTCTGTACTCCTTTTGTAAAAATCATCTGTGCATTGTCTGCATACATTTCATTTCAGCCTTAAATTTCAAGCCTGCATCCCTATATTATTTTCCAACAGCTGACGGCATGGAACGTTCCAGTTTGTTAAAGACATGGAAATATGCTCCGATAATCAAAAATATGGTAAATATCCAGCTGATGGGATAAACTGCCATCAATGTGCTAAACGCAGGGTCTGCGGCAAAAATCGTATAGATGTAGATGACCCGGAATACGCATACCCCCAAAAAGCAGGCCGCCGCCGGATAGAGGGAATGTCCCACACCCCGCATGCCGCCAGAGCAGGTTTCTATGACCACGTTGAGAAATTCAAAGGTCAGAATGTAGCGTATGCGCAGCACCGCGTACTCGATAACTGCCCCATCCGCCGTATAAATAGCAGCCAGATAAGGCGCAAGGATGGAAATCAGCAGGCAGATTATGCCAGTGATGAAAAAATTCATGCCCACGCACCAGCGCATAATCTGACGGCAGCGGGGAATATTTTTCGCCCCAAAATTCTGCCCCACGAAGGTTGTGGCGGCCTGCGAAAATGAGGACAGTATGAAAAAGGCCGCAAACTCAAAATTCAGGGCAATAGCTGAAGCCGCTATATACTCCGCCCCAAGATTGTTGATGGCAATCTGAATGATGATGTTGGAAAAGGAAAACACCATGCCCTGCAGGCCTGCCGGCAGACCGATTTTGGCAATATGCTTCAGCACATTGCCGTCAATGGCCAGCCTGCCCGGCTGCAGCCGCATCGGTCCATCCTCTCTGTGCAGCCAGTAGAGAATCAGGCAGGCACTGCAGGTAGTGGCAATCACCGTGGCGATGGCTACACCCTCCACTCCCATCTGCAGAGCCAGCACAAAGAAAAGATTCATGCTGACATTGATACAGCCGGAAGCCAGCATGGCATACAGCGGCCGCCTGGTATCCCCCTTGCTTCTCAGCAGGGCCGATCCAAAATTGTACAGGAGGAGAGTGGGCACACCACCCATCAGAATCTGCAGATACAGCTCGGCGGCATCGAGGATTTCCGGCGGCGTATCGATCAGGATGAGAATATCCCGTCCGAAGCTCACGCCGAAAACCGCCAGAAATATGCCGCACAAAAAAGCTATCAGCATGGAGGTATGCACCGCCCTGGTCAGCCGCAGATAGCTTCCGGCACCCAGAAAATTGGCACATACCACATTGGCACCGATGGACAGTCCCACCATGAGATTGAGCATGAGATTGATTACTATGCCATTTGCCCCCACGGCGGCCAGGGCCTCCTTGCCGACGAACTGCCCCACAATCGCCACATCAGCCGCATTGAACAGCTGCTGCATAATGCTGGTCATGGCCAGGGGAATGGCAAACTTCAGCACCTTGTCCCATATTGAGCCTTCCAGCATGTTTATCTCCAGCTTTGCCACCAAATACATCTCCCAATTCGTCATAGCTGACCGGATAATCTACACCCCTTATCCGGCACTATTGATTTTCATAATTATCCATAATCTCAAAGGCCTGAGCCTCCGTTACCAGAATATCCCTTGGCTTGCTGCCCTGTGGCGGACCCACAATGCCCAGCTGCTCCATGGTATCCAGCAGGCGCCCCGCCCGGCTGTAGCCGATGTGATACCGGCGCTGGAAGCTGGAGGCAGACGCATTGCTGGTGGACATGGTAAGCTCCACCGCGTCCCGGAGCAGGCTGTCAATCTTCACCCTGCCGCCTCCGGCCTTGCTGTCATTGCTCTCCTCATCCTCGCTCTCGACCGCCTTGTTGGTAAAATCAATAATTTCCTGATTGGCCTCCAGCTTGTGTCCCTGAGCCTTGATATGCTCCGTCAGCAGCTCAACCTCCTTGTCACTGACAAAGGCGCCCTGGATGCGGGTCGGCTTGTTGGCCTCCTGAGGCTTGAAAAGCATATCGCCCTTGCCCAGCAGCTTCTCCGCCCCTGACGCATCCAAAATCGTGCGGGAATCAATCTGTGAGGTAACTGCAAAGGATATGCGCGACGGAATATTCGCCTTGATTACACCGGTAATGACGTTGACAGAAGGACGCTGGGTAGCCAGCACAAGATAAATGCCAGCCGCGCGGGCCTTCTGGGCAATGCGGCAGATAGCATCCTCCACGTCATGCGGTGCCACCATCATCAAATCCGCCAGCTCATCAATAATAATCACAATGGAAGGCAGCTGCTTCTCCGGCTCCTCCGCAAATATCCTGTTGTACCCCTCCATGTTGCGCACGCCCTCCTGGGCAATCAGCCCGTAGCGCTTCTCCATCTCCTGCACGGCCCAGTTAAGCACGGAGGCCGCCTTTTTGGCATCCGTCACCACCGGCACCATCAGATGGGGAATATCATTGTACACGGACAGCTCCACCATCTTCGGGTCAATCAGAATAAATTTCACCTCTGTAGGCTTGGCCTTAAACAAAATACTGGTAATCAACGTGTTGATGCATACGGATTTACCTGAGCCGGTAGCACCTGCCACCAGAAGATGTGGCATTTTGGCCAAATCCGCAAAAATAGCCTGACCGCCTATGTCCTTGCCCAGCCCCACCGTCAGCTTTGACTTGGCCGCCGCAAAGGCAGGGTTTTCCAGCACCTCCCTGAGCTGTACGCTTTCCAGCTCACGGTTCGGCACCTCTATGCCGATAGCCGCCTTGCCAGGAATCTGCTCTATGCGCACCGCGGTGGCTGCCATATTCAGGGCGATATCATCTGCCAGCCCCGTAATCTTGCTTACCTTGACACCCGGCGCGGGCTTCACCTCATAGCGGGTGACAGCCGGCCCGTGGCAGGCATTGAGGATAGAAGCCTTGACCTTGAAATTGGCCAGCGTTTCCCCCAAAATCCTTGCATTGCTGCTGATTTCCATATTCAGGCTTTCGTTCATGGTTTTAACGGTCTTGGACAAAAGGTGCAGGGGCGGCAGTTTATATGGCGGTGGCGGCGGCACAGATACTGGCTGAGCCTGTGTCAAGCCAGTACCGGCAGATGATTCATCCTCCACCCCATCTTCTTCGTAGTCCCCATCATAGTCAGCAAAACTGCTATTGCCCTCTGTCAGCTCCACCGAATCCTCAGGGTAGGTAATCTCCATATCATCTATGCCATAGTCATATTCCTGCTCTACAGCTTCCTCTTTATCGCCAGGCTCCTGCTCCAATTCGATGGTTGTGTCTGTATCCACAGGCTCCTGCGCCAGCTCGATAGCTTCAGCTACATCCCAAGGCTCCTGCTCCAGCTCCATGATTGCAGCCGCATTTACAGGCACCTGTTCCACTTCTTCTGCTACAGGTTCAGCTCCGGCCCTATTACCGGCGGCAAATGCCTCCCAGTCAAAATCCACAGCCTCCTCATTTCCCAGCTCACCATTACAGGATACAGCATGGGGGGATACCTCACGACGGGACGGCTCATTTTCCTGCTCCAGCCCCAGCTGAACTGCCAACTCCGGCACCTCCTCCGGCTCAGCCGCGCTGGAGAATTTTTCCGCAAAAAAACCAGCCGCTACCGGATTGGCATTTACCAGCTCCGCCGCATTGGCAGGAGGTGGCGTAAACACCTTTTCTGCCATCAGCTCAGCCGCAATGCCCGCTCCGGACATTTTTCCTTTCAAAGCATCTGTCCTGGCAGGATTTTCCGGGGTATGGATGACTGCACCGGCAGGCCTGCCGCTGTGCCCGGTGTCAGCCGCCGCATCATTCAGAAAAGCGGAATCCTGCTCATAACGCGCCAAAAACTGTTTGCCGCGGAACCGCTTCAGCCTTTCACCCACATCGTCAATATGCTCCTGAACATATTCCTGCACCTGTTCTTTGGCCCTGCCGCCTACCTCTATGGTCTTGTCATACACCACAACAGTGGCTTTTTTGGCCACGTCGGCCCCCTTTTCCGCCTTTTCCTTGGTGGTGAGGATTCCCTGAGCCAGGGACCATGTAGTTGCCACTATCAACGTCCCTATCAGCCCCACAGCTAAAAGGATAGGTGTGCCATCCACCCCTGCCACGCCGTGCAGAAGCATGCAGATAGCACCTCCCAGGAGGCCGCCGCCATTCACAAGGCTCTCCGGCAGTATCTCCTCTCCGGCTTTCACTGCCAGATGATGATACATGGCCAGGGCACAGGCAAAAAATCCTGCTCCTCCCAGCACCCTGGCATTAAAGACCAGCTTCTGATGCTTCATGATATAGTAGCCGCCAACCCCCAGAAAGGCTCCGGCCGCAATAAATGACCCTACGCCAAAAAAATACTGCAGGAACTTGGCTGCCTTCAGACCGATGAAGCCCACATTCAGCCCTGCGATACCGCACAGGGAAATAAGGCCTGCCGCTACAAACACCAGCCCCCGCAGCTCATAGTTCCTCTTTGAATTATCCTGCACTGCTCCATCGGCATTTTCGGCAGCACCGCGCCTGGAAGCAACCGCTTTTTTATTGTTAGCCGCTTTTTTTCCTCCGGCAGTTTTTGTTCGTTTCTTCTGCAATTAAACTCACCCTCAAAACTAATTTTAAACATTCATTTCATTATTATATCAAAAAACACCTGCTTTGACAAAAAAAGCGGCAATTTTACGCAAAAAAAGTGCTGCACCGGCCTCAACCTCTGCAGCACTTATCTCGCTAAAATCTCCTGATAATCCTGTATTCCGTATCCCGCTGGGCAGGCCTCCTGCCTGCGCCGCGAATCAGCCCGGCCATCTTTTTGATGGACATATCATAGGCCGTACCGGCAGCCCGCACCACGTTTTCCTCCAGCATGATGCTGCCCAGGTCATCTGCTCCAAAGCCCAGGGTCAGCTGACCGATACGCTCCCCCTGGGTAACCCAGGAGCCCTGAATATGCGCCACATTATCCATGTAAAGCCGCGTCATGGCAAGGGTGCGCATATAATCCCAGCCGGAGGTCTTCTCCCCTCCCAGCTCCGTATTGCCCGGCTGGAAGGTCCAGGTAATAAAGGCCCGGAAGCCACCTGTCTTATCCTGCAGGCGGCGTATCTTCTCCATGTGTTCAACTCTCTGGGCCATGGTTTCTCCCAGTCCGATAACCATGGTTGCCGTGCTTTCCATGCCGATGGAATGAGCGCACTCCATTACATGCAGCCAGTCGTCAGTCATGATTTTCTTCGGGCTGACCCTACGGCGTATCTCATCCACCAGAATTTCCGCACCGCCTCCCGGCAGGCTGTCCAGCCCTGCCGCCTGCAGCCTTTTCAGGCAGTCCAGGATGGAAATACCTGCCTGACGGGCAAAATGCTGGATTTCCGTGGCCGTAAAGGAATGAATGGTAA
>CAMFES010000039.1 GCA_945949525.1 uncultured Veillonellaceae bacterium | reverse complement strand
GATGAGTGAGGACAGTACCCATAGAAAACCTTTGTTGTACCTCGGTGCTTAGCGATTTGCAAGCCGTAGGCGTAGCAAGAGCTTAGCATCCGCTAGGTACAACTAGGAGCGAGAGCGTGTTTTCTATGGGTAGCTGTCCCGCTCAGCCCATTTTTAGTCTGAACAGAATCCACAAACTAACAAAATTCATCCGTTAGTGTTCCAAAAGCCTCATACATTCACGACGACAAACTGAAATTTCTGCCATATATGTAATGTATTAGGAGTATTTGCGTATAAATAGCAAAACCACAAAACAATTACAATATAATGGGAGATGTTTTGATTATGAAAAGCAATAAGCAGGAATTTGTTGATAACATGGATAAACTCATGGAAAAGATTGGGAAGGACGAAGCTTTTGCGAAAGAGCTTGCGGAGAAGCAGAATTCAGCAGAGGTGGCAGAATTTTTGCTGGATAACGGCATAAGCATTTCAGCAGATACCATTGATGCTGTAATCAATGTGCTGAAGAAAGAGGCTTCAAGTTCAGCTAAGGTTGAGTTATCCGAAGATGATCTGGACACTGTTGCTGCCGGAATGGCTTTGCGTTCCCCTTCCCTTGCCAAATTGGTGAACTGGGGCGGAATGCATCTGCCGGAATAATTTTATTTCCTACTTTGCATGAGCCTATGCATGTAGCAAAAAATAGCACTGTTTTCTGTGTATACAGAGAGCAGTGTTATTTTTTATGCAGGAATTTTGCATTTTTGGTAGAATATGGACAGTATACTTGTAATTATTTGAGAAGTATTGGTATATATTTGGTGTGGTTACTGGATTGGGGCGGTGTGCTTGAAAAAATATTTTTATATAGCCATGATTATGGTGATCATCATGTCATTGACGATTATCGGCTATGGCATCTTTGTCAATTACAAGGGCGAGAGCATAATACTGGAAAGAATGAATAACCGCTCTGTTATAGTAAATGCTACTACTGTAAAAATGCAGCAAATTAATGCCCGGTATGAGTTTCCGGAGGCAAGCATGTACTCCAGGCAGTCTGTGGATGTGATTGCCAAGGCAGATGGTGTCATTACCAGAAAATTTATTCACAAGAATAAATATGTGCATGCAGGCGATGTGGTTGTTGAGCTTGTCAATGAGGATTTGCCTCTGAAAATCAAGCAGGCAGAGAGCGCCCTGCGCCGGGCGGAGGCAGTGGAGCTGCAGGCCAGGAACAGCTACAATCGTTACAGCAGGCTGATTGAGCAGAATGCTACATCCCTGGAAAAGCTGGACGAAGCCCATGCGAATTATGCGGCGGCACAGGCTGATGTGGCAAACGCCAGGGCTCAGTATGAGCAGGCTGTGCTAAATCAGGAAAGGCTGCGGGTGGTGAGCAATTCTGACGGATATGTGCTGGTCAGCTACAGAGAAGAAGGGAATTTTGTTACGGCAGGTACTCCTATTTGCCTGATCGGGGATTTTAAATACTTGTGGTTTTCCCTGAATATGGAGGATGGTGATTTGAGATGTCTTCTGGGGGAGGCAGGTGAACAGGGGAAGTTTACCCTGTCCTTCAAACGGCCTGATTTTGTGAAGTCCTACAATACTGAGTACAAATCCGGCAACAAGGGCAATCAAAGCGTGTTTCCTGTGGATATTTACGGTATTTATCCAGCTCTGTCGGAGCCTGCGGATATGCGCCGTGTAGTGTTTAATTTATATAACGATGCCGGTATTTTGGAAGCGAGAAGCTATGAGGATATGGTGCTGACGGCAAATCAGCCCCGCTATGTCCTTGCCGTGCCTGTGGAGGCTATTGATAACAACAATAATACCAGCAATGTCTACGTGGTAAATGGCGACAATGAGCTGGAGGAACGCCATGTTTCGGTGGGAGCCATAGGCGATAGGTATGCTGAAATCCTGTCCGGCCTGAATGAAGGGGATGTTGTGGTTGTGTCCGGCATTGACGGTCTGAAGAGCGGGCAGAAAGTGGAGGCGAATATGGAGGAGGGGGAAGGCTGAAATGATAAATCCTGATAGATTGTTTAGCAGGGAAGCATTAAACAAGATGCGCTCCCCGGAAAAGCTGGATACCCTTCTCCATGTTACAAACCCCATCGGCTGGATAGGGCTGTCGGCTATCCTGCTGCTTTTGGCAGGCGTTGTCCTGTGGTCCGTCATGGGGTCCTTTACGGTGAAGGCTGATGGCTACGGCCTGATTACGGATGCCGGGGGCATCAGGAAGGTGACTGTGATTAACACAGGCCAGGTAAATAAGCTGTACATCAACAAGGGCTCACGGATTAAGAAAAATCAGCAGATAGCCCAGATAGATCAGGTAAATATGACAATGGACACCATTGCCACCAGAAACAGCATCGAGCTGGGAGCCAACCGCAGTGATGTGGAGCAGAGGGTAAACGCCCATGATGCCAAGCGGACGGCAGAAGCGGTTAATGAGCAGATTTACAGTCCCTATACAGGTATTGTGACCGAGCTTATGGCAGATGTGGGAACCGTTGTCAGGGCCGGTGATGAAATCTGCACCATCCGCCTGGATGAAGATCGTAGTGACCTGACTGGCATCATGTATGTGACGGTGGACAAGGGCAAAAGGCTGGAGCCTGGCATGAGCATCCAGCTGGCACCTAACGGGGCTGATACCAGCCAGACGGGCAGCCTTTTGGGCGTGGTGCGCTCCGTGTCTGACTATCCTGTGGATCAGGCGTCAATGGTGCGCAGCCTGGGCAACGCACAGCTGGCGCAGACCATTTTGCAGCAGCTGCAGAATTCAGTGGTAGAGGTGCGGTTTGATCTGGTAAAGAACGAGAATGATGCCTCCGGGTACCTCTGGACCTCCGTCGTTGGGGAGCATAAGCCTGTTACTGCAGGCACCTATGTGATGGGCAGCGTGATTATTGACCGCAAGGCACCTATTGAGAAGGTATTTTACAAGGCGAGCCAGTGGCTGAGAAACAGGTGATTGTCATGAAGATGAATTTTAATTTTTTAAGTGACATCATGTCTGTCCTGGCTGAACGGTTCAATGGGGACAGGGGGAGCCGTGTAAAGGTGCCTGTTATTCTTCAGATGGAGGCTACCGAGTGCGGTGCAGCCTCCCTGGCTATGGTGCTGGCTCATTATGGCATGTGGATTACACTGGAAAGGCTCAGGCAGGAGTGCGGTGTAAATCGCGATGGCTCCAAGGCCAGCAACGTGCTGAAGGCATCAAGGAAGCTGGGCTGTGAGGCGGCAGGCTATCGCATGATGGCGGACCAGCTCAGGGAGGAAAGCTATCCCCTGATTATCCACTGGGAGTTCAATCATTTTGTGGTGCTGGAGGGCATCAGGGGGGACAGGGTGTACCTGAATGACCCGGCTGTAGGCAGGCGCACTGTGGCCTGGGAGGATTTCAAGGGATCCTACACGGGGATTGCCATGGAAATCAGGCCGGGGGAGAATTTTCAGCCTGCGGGGCACCGCTACAACGTGCTGAAGGATGTGGGCGGCAAGCTCTGGCAGGACAAGTGGGCGGTGCTGTTTGTGCTGCTGATTGGCCTTGGCATGCTGGTTTTCCAGCTGGCAGCACCTGTCATGAGCCAGATTTTTCTGGATGATATTCTCACCGGCAAGCATCCTGACTGGATGGTTAATCTCATGCTGGCCATGACCTTGTCCTTTGTACTGAGCGGTGTTCTGTCCTTTATGCGCAGCTGGTGCCTTACAAGGTGGCAGGAGAAGATTACCCTGGCTGATTCCAGCAGCTTTTTCTGGCATCTTTTAAAGCTGCCCATGGATTTTTTTCAGCAGCGGTTTGCGGGGGAGATTGCTTCCCGTGCCAGCTTCACGGAGTCTATTGCGGCAGTTTTGAGCGGCTCTGCCGCTACCTGCCTGCTGGATTTCTTTACGGCGCTGTTTTTCCTGTTTTTGCTGTACGAATATAGCCCCAGCCTGACGCTTATAGGTGTCAGCTTCAGTTTGGTGGATCTGGGGGTGTTCTTTTATCTCAGGCGGCGCATGACGGATTTATCCATGCGGGTGCAGCAGGAAGCCGGCAAGGCCTACGGCAACTCCATGAACGGACTGCAGATGATTGAAACCATCAAGGCCAATGGCAACGAGGCTGACTTTTTTGGCAAGGTGGCAGGCTATCATGCCAAGGTGCTGGCCAGCTCCCAGGAGATTGCCCTGCTGGGCCAGAGTACAAGCATGATTCCCATGCTGATGAGTGGTCTGAACAGTGCCCTCATCATGACCATAGGCGGTTTTTCCATCATGGAGGGAGCCATGACTGCCGGTATTTTTATGGCCTTCCAGAGCCTGATGGGCAATTTTCAGACGCCATTTAACAATCTGGTGGGGCTGGGGCAAGAGCTGCAGTCCACGGAAATGCAGATGCAGAGGCTGAACGATGTGCGAAAATACGAGATTGACAGGCTGAATTATCGGGAGAAGGAGCCGGATTATCCCGGCAAGGTGCTACAGGGCAGGGTGGAGCTGGAGGAGGTTTCCTTTGGCTACAGCCGTCTTTCTGCGCCCCTCCTGCAGAATGTCAGCCTGACTATAGAGCCGGGACGGTGGGTTGCCGTGGTGGGCGCCTCCGGCAGCGGCAAGTCCACCCTGGGCAGGGTGGTGACAGGCCTGTATGAGCAGTGGGAGGGCAAAATCCTCTTTGATGGCACGGAACGGGAAAGGATTCCCCACAGGGTGATCGTGAATTCCGTATCTTCCGTGGATCAGGAGGTGTTCCTGATGAGCGGTACGGTGCGTGAGAATATCAGCATGTTTGATGCCGCTATCAGCCGGGATGATGTTATCCGGGCGGCACAGGATGCCTGCATCCATCAGGATATAGTGCAGATGAATGGCAGCTATGAGGCTCACGTGGATGAGGGAGGCAGAAATTTCAGCGGCGGTCAGCGGCAGAGGCTGGAGATTGCCAGAGCCCTGGCCGGAAATCCAAGCTTTTTGGTGCTGGACGAGGCCACCAGCGCCCTGGACCCCCTGACCGAGATGGAAATTATGCAGAATATCCGCCGCCGGGGCTGCTCCTGCCTGGTGATTGCCCATCGCCTCAGCACCATCCGCGATTGTGACGAGATTATCGTGCTGGAGCAGGGGAAGATTGTGGAAAGGGGCACTCATGAGGAATTGCTTTGGCAGAAGGGTGCTTATTATGGTTTGATTATGGAGCAGCAGAAGAGTATGGAGAATGAGCAGACAATAGGAGGGGTGTAAATGTTTGAGGCAGAAACAGGCTTGAGCATTTATCCCGGTGAGCGTATGGGATTGTCAGGCCAGTTTGAGCTGATGCGCCTTGCATCGGGCTTTTGCGAGCTTTATGCAGAGGATGCCCTGACCGGGCGGCAGATTTTTTTGATGGAGCTTCGGGCGGGGGATTCTGTTTTTCCCATAAATGATGACAATATAAGTATCTTTGTGTACGCTGTGGAGGAAAGCAGCCTTTGTCCGGCCAATCCGACGGATTACGATGAGCAGGAGCTTGGACATTTGCTCAGGCATTGGTACAGAAAGTTGTTTGACATTTCCTTTATCAGCAGGGAGGCGCTGAAAAGCCGGGAAGCCCTTGCCTACTGGGAGGGCATGCAGGAAAAGATAGCCTCCATGAAATATGATGAGCTGGTGTGTCTTTGGCAGGACAAGCAGAAGATGCTGGCGGGCAGGCTGCGCAGGCATTTTGATTATATTCAGCATGCCAAGGAAGCCAGGGTTGATAAGGCGGAGGATTACAGACAGCATCTGGTGGATGCTTCTATCAACAATCTTTTGCAGCAGGAGGTCATTGAGCGCCGGGATGAGGAGGGAAAGCAGCAGGAGCGTACGGCCTTTATTGTCCGTATCGTGGCAAAGGCTTTGGACATGCCGCTGGAAAATATTCACATCAGCTCTGAGCTGGCCGCCAGGCTGGATCAGCTGGGGCTGATTAAGCGACTGATCCAAAAGGGGAATATGACCATGCGCCTGGTCAGCCTGTCCGATAACTGGTATCAGAAGGACTGCGGCGTGTTGATTGGCTATGTGGGTGAGGAAAAGGAGCTGGCGGCACTGGTGCCGGAGAGTGAAAGCTCCTACAGGATGTATACCTGTGAACATCCGGAGGGTGTGCCTGTAGACAGCAGCCTGGCTGATAAGATAGATAGCGACGGCTTTCAGTGCTATGCCGGGTTTCCGGCGAGAAAGCTGAAGGTCAGGGATTTGCTGGTGTTCATGTTCAGGCACTGCTGGCGGCGGGATTATCAGGCGATTATTCTGTGCAGCCTGGCGGCAGGCATTATTCCGCTGGTTTCGCCGGTTATTACGGAAACAGTATTCAGCGATATCATACCTATTCGGGATCATGTGGGGCTGGCGGCAGTTACCCAGATTATGCTGCTGACGGGTTTTACCACGGCGGCTCTTTCACTGGTGCGCTCTATTGCGGTGCTGCGGATTACCAACCATCTGGATATGGCGGTGGAGGCTGCCCTCTGGGGCAGGCTTTTGCAGCTGCCGGCCAGGTTTTTCCGCCGCTTTGAATCAGGCGAGCTTTTGCAGCGCATGAACGGTATTGAGGCCATCAAGTCCATGGCTACCGGGCAGTTTGTGGGGCAGGTGTTTAATTTTGTCTTTTCCTTCTGGAGCATAGGCCTGATGCTGTGGTATAGCTGGAAGCTGACGGTGGAGGCGCTGGCGGTCTGGGCGGTCTATTTTGTGGTGGTGGCGTTTATCTACCGGCGACTGATTAATTTTCAGCGGGAGATGCTGCAGGCCTCCAATCAGACGGCAGGGCTTCTGCAGCAGATTTTTACGGGGCTGGCCAAGTTCCGGGTGCATGGTGCGGAGCCGCAGGCGTTTTATCTCTGGTCAAGGGTGTTCGGCAGGGAATGGAAATGGAAGATGAAGCTCCGCTGGCAGGGCAATTATAACGGCATTATTGGAGCGGTGCAGCCCTTCATACTGAACATGCTGCTGTATTATACCGCCATGTACGGCATGCAGGAAACCACTGCCACAGGGCAGGTGGTGCAGCATATCAGCTATCCGCAGTTTCTGGCATTTCAGGCGGCATTTTCTTCATTTAACGGCACTGTGGTGGGCATAGTGCCGCTGATGGCGCAGTTCTTTACCATCAAGCCTCATGTGGACAACCTGCGGCCTATACTGGAGGAGGTGCCGGAGGTGACGGAGGACAAGCAGGATGCGGATGTGCTGACGGGGGCCATCAAGCTTGAGCATCTCACCTTCAGCTATGGGGATGAGCTGCCGGATGTGCTGAAGGATATCAGCCTGGAAATCCGTGCCGGTGAGAATGTGGCTATAGTGGGCAAGTCCGGCTGCGGCAAATCTACCTTGCTGAGATTGCTGCTGGGTATGGAAACTCCTAAGCGTGGTGTGATATACTATGATTATCAGGATATGCAGGAGCTGAATCTTGCTTCGGTGCGCTGTCAGCTGGGTGTGGTTCTGCAAAACGGGCAGCTGATGACGGGAGATATATACACCAATATAGTAGGCACCTCGCCGCTGACTATGGAGGATGCCTGGGAAGCGGCAGAGCTGGCAGGGATTGCGGATGACATACGCGCCATGCCCATGGGGATGCACACGGTTATCAGCGAGGGAAGCGGCAATATTTCCGGCGGCCAGCGTCAGCGCATATTGATAGCCCGCGCTATTGCCGGGCGGCCCGCCATAATCATGCTGGATGAGGCTACCAGCGCACTGGACAACAGGACCCAGGCCATTGTGACCGAGAGCCTGAACCGCATGAGGGCCACCCGTATTGTGATTGCCCACAGGCTCAGCACTATCAGGGAAGCGGAACGGATTGTAGTGCTTGACGACGGCAGGGTGGCGGAGCAGGGAAGCTTTGACGAGCTTATGGCCATGGATGGCATGTTTGCGCAGCTGGCAAAGCGCCAGATGGCATGAGGCCGGGACTGGAGAGTGTATTTGACGATTGTCCGGGGAGGTTAATATATGCTGGGAATACAGGACGCTATTGCGGAGAAGAAGAGCAGTTATTATAATGGACTGGCGGAAAGGGCCAAATTTGACAAGGAGGCCTTCGGGGAGCTTTACGATTATTTTTTCCCGCGGGTGTACAATTTTATCTTTGCCAAGGTAAAAAATGTGGAGCAGGCCGATGATATTATCAGCATTACCTTTGAGAAGGTGTTTATCAGGCTGCGCGATTATGACAGCGGCAAGGGCGCTTTTTCCACCTGGATATTCCGCATTGCCATCAACGAGATGAACAATGCATTCAGGCTGCAGAAGAAGCTGAATGAGGCAGGCTGGGAGGAGTTTTTTGAACCGGCTGATGAGAGGAAGACACCGGAGCAGCAGATTCTCGCTGATGAGGGGGATGTACATCTGCTGCTTGCCCTGGACAAGCTCAATGACCGGGAAAGACGCGTGGTTTCCCTGAAGTATTTTACCGGCATCAGCAACAAGGAGATTGCGGAGATGGAGGAGATGACCGCCAACAATGTAGGGGTGGTTCTGCACAGGGCGCTGGACAAGCTGAAGACTATATTGGAAGGAAGCGGATACACCTTATAAAAATTTTTATGAAAAATGCTGTAATAATTCCCGGTTTAACGCGTATAAGCTGTAGAAGCAATTTGAGCAGCTTAAAAATTCATTGAGCGAGGTGTTTTGGGATGGAACAAAAGGTGGATTTTAGTAAATTTTCCCGTGTTCAGGACAGCCTGAAGGAGAAGCTGATGGAAAAGTATGACGAGAAGCAGCAGCTGGAGGATGATGAGCTGGACATGGTGGCGGCAGCAGGACGCAAATGGCCTATTAAAACACAGCTGTGAGAGGATGATGAGTCGGATATGGCGGTAGAAGCAGGCGATTGACTTGAACAGATACGGCACGAACCACTTTCAGCGGTGATTAAAGCGGAGGATGCGCTCAGAAAAGCAATGGGATTGGTTTGTCGAAGACTGTTATTTCTTTTTTGGAGATAACAGTCTTTTTTGTTTTCTTTTGCAGGAAAAATCGGTATAATATGTATTGTATGCTTTTGGATTGTGAAAGATGTTTTTACATATTTAAATAGTAGTTAATTAATTCTTGACCTGAGGAGAGAAATGTGCTATTATACAAAACATACAGGAAAACAATGTTTTAGGAGTTGAAGCCTGTGATTGATTTATCCCATATTGAGAAAATCTATGACAGTCCATCGGGCCCCGTCAGGGCAATCAAGGATATCAGCCTGCATATCAACAGGGGTGAGATATACGGTATTATTGGCCTGAGCGGTGCAGGAAAGTCTACATTGGTGCGCTGCATCAACCTTTTGGAGCGGCCTACCAGCGGTACTGTGACAGTGGATGGTCAGGATATTACTGCCATGAGCGATAGCCAGCTGCGGCAGGCCAGGAAGAGTATCGGCATGATTTTTCAGCATTTCAACCTGCTTTCCTCGGCAACGGTATACGATAATGTGGCCTTTCCCCTGCGGCTGGTAAATACGCCGAAGGATAAGATTGACAAAAAGGTGACGGAGCTTTTGGAGCTGGTAGGGCTGGCAGACAAGGCAGACCAGTATCCTAGCCAGCTGTCAGGCGGACAGAAGCAGCGGGTGGGCATTGCCAGGGCGCTGGCCAGCGAGCCGAAAATCCTGCTCTGCGATGAGGCTACCTCGGCCCTGGACCCTCAGACTACCAAGGCGATTTTGCAGCTCATCAGGGATATCAATGCCAAGCTGAAGCTGACGGTGGTGGTTATCACCCATGAGATGCAGGTTATCAAGGACATCTGTGACAAGGTGGCTGTCATTGATAAGGGCGTGATTGCCGAGAAGGGCAATGTGCTGGATGTGTTCACTAATCCCCAGCAGCCTATTACCAAGGAATTTATCAGCGTGCTTCTCAGCAATGATTTGCCTGTAGGCTTCCGGGAGCGGGAGGTGCATCAGGAGCAGTTCAGCGGCAGCATCCTGCTGATCAGGATTACATTTATCGGGGAATCTGCCAATGAGCCGGTCATCAGCAGGCTCATCAAGAATTTTGATTTGAATGTGGGCATTCTTTTCGGCAGTCTGGATGATATAAAGGGAGTGCCTTTTGGTCGGCTGATTATCAGCCTGGACGGCAGGCAGCTGGAGATTCAGGAGGCGCTGGAATACGTGCAAAGACAAAATCTGAAGGTGGAGGTGATTGGTTATGTCAGCAGACATGATTCCACTCATCAGTAAGGCATTTGGTGAAACCGTCTACATGGTGGCGGTATCCATGCTGATTGCTACTATTATAGGCATTCCGCTGGGAGTGCTTCTGCATACCACCAACAAAAATCAGATTTTGGAGTGCATGGTCCTGAACAAGACCCTGGGAGCGGTGGTTAACGCGGTGCGTTCCGTTCCATTTGTTATTCTCATGGTGGCGATAATTCCACTGACGCGGCTGATTGTGGGCAGCTCAATCGGCACTACCGCGGCCATGGTGCCGCTGGTGCTTGCCTCCGTGCCGTTTATCGGCAGGCAGGTGGAGACATCCCTCAGGGAAATCCCGGAGGGCATTGTGGAGGCGGCTCAGTCCATGGGCGCTACGCCGGTGCAGATTATCACCAGGGTGCTGCTGCCGGAGGCCATGCCAAATATTGTGGCACAGCTGACGACGGTGGTCATCAGCCTGGTAGGGGAATCTGCCATGGCCGGTGCTATCGGCGGCGGTGGCCTGGGCGACCTGGCTATCCGTTACGGCTACCAGCGTTTCCGGCCTGATATCATGATTGCCACCGTGGTGGTGCTGATTGTGATGGTGCAGCTGGTGCAGTTTGCCGGCAATGCCTTGGCCAGAAGGCTGGATAAGCGATAAGTTTACAGATACATACATATATATGTGTGTATTTGTACAATAAATGCTTCTGCAAGATGATGTGGTAAAAGAAATTTTGTTCACGGCCTCTTCAGAGGAGAAATAATGTTTTTATTAAGGGGGAATATTCATGAAGAAATTATTAGCGGTTCTTGCAGCCATGGCTGTAGCAGTTCTGGCATTGGCAGGCTGCGGCAGTGACAAGCAGGCTGCCGGTGAGACCAAGGTATTGAAGGTTGGCGCTACTGCCGTGCCTCATGCAGAGGTTTTGGAGCAGATCAAGGATGATCTGAAGGCACAGAATATTGACCTGCAGATTGTGGAGTTCAACGACTACGTACAGCCTAACCTTGCCCTCAACGACAAGGAGCTGGATGCCAACTATTTCCAGCATGCACCTTATCTGGACAATTTCGTCAAGGAGCATCCGGAGGTAAAGGCGGTTAATGCAGCAGGCATTCACATTGAGCCGATGGGAATCTATTCCCACAAGATAAAGAGCCTGGCCGAGATTAAGGATGGCGCATCGGTGGCTATCCCTAATGACCCGACCAATGGCGGACGTGCCCTGATTCTTTTGAGCAAGGCAGGAATCATCAAGCTGAAGGATGACACCAATATTGCTGCTACCGTTCAGGATGTGGTGGAGAACCCGAAGAACATCAAGTTCCAGGAGCTGGAGGCGGCACAGGTGCCTCGTGCTATTGACGATGTTGACCTGGCAGTTATCAACAGCAACTTCGCCATGCAGGTGCAGCTGAACCCTGTCAAGGACAGCCTGTTTATTGAGGATTCCACTTCTCCTTATGTAAACATTGTTGCCGTGCGTGCCGGTGACGAGGAGCGCCCGGAGATTAAGGCGCTTGTAAAGGCACTGCAGTCTGAAAAGGTAAAGAAATTTATCGAGGAGAAGTACAACGGCGCTGTTGTAGCTACCTTCTAATTTGGTTTTGAAAATGCTTAGATTATCTTTGTGGATAGTCTAAGCATTTTTTCATTAAAGAGAGAAAAAATGTCAAGTGTTTGAAATTGTGCGAAAATAGTTTTAAAAATAAAGATTAGTATCGTAAATATGGGAAAAGCGTCTTATTTTAGAGGGGTGAATGGTGTGTTGGTAGTAAACGGTAATAAAAATCTCGTTTTTCTTATTATTTTTGGTTGACTTCTTGAAGATGTTGGGGTAATATATGTGTGTAGATGAAATTTTGTTGCGGTTGAAATTTTACAATGTGCAATCGGAAGAAAATTCTAATGTGAGATAATAGTTATTAATAATTATTATTCATTAGTCTTATGCTTTATCGCATAAGGAAGTTGCGGCTTCTGTGTGTATTATAGAAAATGGGGGATTGTTATGGTAAAGGACAAGGCTACGGTTGTCATCGTCGGTGGCGGTGCTACAGGCGTTGGTATCCTGCGCGACCTGTCGATGCGCGGTATTGATGCACTCTTGATTGAGAAGCTGGACATGGTAAATGGTGCCAGCTCCCGTTATCATGGCCTGCTTCACAGTGGTGCCAGGTATGCTGTAAAGGACCAGGAGGCAGCAAGGGAGTGTATTGAGGAGAACACTATCCTGCGCCGTATCGGCAAGTCCTGCGTTGAAGCTACTACCGGTATGTTCGTACAGGTTGAGGGGGATGACCCTGATTTTGTTGAACCTTGGCTCAAGGGGTGCAAGGAGAGTGGTATTCCTACCCGTGAGATTAGCAAGGAGGAGGCACTGCGCATAGAGCCTAACCTTTCCCGTAAGCTGGTTGTTGCCTATGAGGTTCCGGACGGAGCTATTGACGGCTTCCGCATGTCCTGGCAGAATCTGCAGTCTGCAGCCCGCTATGGCGGCCGTTACAAGACCTATACTGAAATTATCGGGGTGAACATTGAGAATGCCACAGTAAGGAGTATTACTGTTCGCGACAATGTTACCAAGGAAGAATATGAGATTGAGTGCGAGATTCTGGTAAATGCTGCCGGTCCATGGGCAGGTCAGGTTGCCAACATGGCAGGGCTGGAGTGCAACGTAAGTCCTTCCAAGGGCACGCTGATAGCCTTCAACCAGCGCATTTCCAACCGGGTTGTAAACCGTCTGCGCAAGCCATCCAATGGTGATATTTTTGTACCGCACGGTTCCATTACCATTCTGGGTACATCTTCCATCACCATTCCTGATCCGGAGGATACTTCCACTTCTTGGGAAGAGGTTGAAGAGCTGATGAAGACCGGCGAGGGTGTGTTTGAGCATCTGCGTGATTATCGTATCCTCCGTGTGTTTGCAGGTTCCCGTCCGCTGTATGTACCGAAGGGAGCCGAGGGCGGCCGCAACGCCTCCCGTGGCTTTGTCACCATCGACCATGAGAAGGAAGATGGGCTGAAGGGTATGATGACCATCTGCGGCGGTAAGTTTACCACCTATCGCCTAATGGCTGAAAAGTTCTGTGATGTTCTTGCTCCGAAGCTGAACAATACTGCCAAGTGCCGTACTGCCGAGGAGGATCTGGTGCCGGAGGTGCCAGAGGCGGAGAAGAAGGCTGCTCGTCAGTATTTCCCATCCTATGGCGTAAATCTTGCTGCAACCCGTCTTGGTGTTGACAAGTTTGGCGATGTGGTAAAGACCTTGAAGGAACAGCCGGAAACTCGCGAGGTTCTGTGTGAGTGCGAGAATGTAACCATGGCAGAGATCCAGCGCATCGCTGCTGAGCCTACCAGCCATAGCGTGGCTGATGTAAGAAGGAGAACCCGCATGGGCATGGGTACCTGTCAGGGCAATTATTGCGCCCTTCGCAGTGCTGCTGTTGCCAACAAGCTCTTCAAGAACAAGCTGGAGGACTGCGGTGATTCCCTGGGCGATATGAAGAACTTCCTTCAGGCCAGATGGAAGGGCATTACCCCTGTTATGGCAGGCAAAACTCTCCGCGAGGCAGAGATGACAAGAGGTATGTACGAGCTGTTGTTTAACGTAAATGGGGGTAGACGAGGATGAGCAAATCTGATGTAGTTGTTATCGGCAATGGCGTGGCAGGCTTGATGGCTGCGCTGGTCAGTGCCGATGAAGGTAAAAAGGTAACATTGCTGTCCTATGGTGCCGGTACGTTTCCGTTGAACAGCGGTGTGATTGATATTCTTGGTTATGATGATGCCGGCAAGGCTGTAGAAAGTCCGATAGAGGGGCTGGGCAGGATTGCCGAGAATCATCCGTATAAAAAGATTGGCATGGCGGCCATTCAGGATGCGGTGGAGTTCTTCAAGAAGACTGTAGCTGAAGAAGGATTCCCGTATACAGGCTCCCTGAAGGAGCAGCAGTGGCTGGTAACCAGCGTCGGCACGTTAAAGCCGACCTGCCTGCTGCCTGAGTCCCTGCAGGCATCCAAGTGCTTCGGGGCCAATGAAATAGTGATTGTGGGTGTCAAGGGCCTCAAGGATTTTTATGTGGATATGGTAAAGGAAAATCTTGCCAAGGAATTGGGCAATGATAAGAAATATACGACTATTACCGTGGACACTTATATTACCGGCCGTGATCTGACCACCCGCGATGTGGCAAGATGGGTTGAAAGTGAGAAGGGCTATGGTGAGTTCCTGGCTCAGATAAGGGGTCAGGCAGGAAATGGCAAGGTTGTCATCGTTCCTCAGATTTTGGGAACCAAGGGTGACTATACGGTATACAGCAAGCTGGTTAAGGATTTGGGCTGCGGTGTGGTTGAAACTACCGGTATGCCTCCATCCGTAAACGGTATTCGTCTCCGTGATGTACTCCTGAGTGCATTGAAGAAGAAGGGTATTCGGGTTATTGAGAATGCGAAGGCTGAAAAGGCTGTCGTGAAGGGTGATGTTGTTACTGCCATTGAGGCTGGCGGCGAGGTGCGCAGCCAGGTGTATGAGGCGGATAAGTTCATCCTGGCAACAGGCGGCTTCTACAGCGGCGGCATAACCATGCGTGATTTTGGCGAGTACAAGGAAATGGTATTCGGTCTGCCGGTTGAGGGTGACTGCGTGGAGGAGAAATGGGTAAATAAGCAGCTCTTCTCCGATAAGAAGCAGGCATTTGCTATGGCTGGCGTAAGAGTAGACAGTTCCCTCCGCGCTGTGGATGAGTCCGGCAACGTAGTTCTGAAAAATGTCTATGTTGTTGGCCGCAACCTGAGTGGCTATGATTTCTGCTTTGAGCATTCCGGCAATGGCGTAGCTTTGTCCTCTGCGTACAAGGCTGCCAAGGCTTGATGGAAAGGGGTATTATATTATGGAGTTAGAAGAAAGAGCAAGAGATTCGGCGGATAACTGTATTGCCTGCACATCCTGTATTGCGGCATGCCCTGTTACTGCTGCCAATCCTGAATACAAGGGTCCGAAGCTTGTAGGCCCTGCTCATAGCCGTATGCATTTCTCCGATCCAAGCGACTATGAGGACACGCTGATGCTGTGTTCCAACTGCAAGAACTGTGATATTACCTGTCCAAACGGTGTATCTGTTTCTACGCTGAATATGCTGGAAAGAGCAAAGTTCCTGAAGGCTCATCCGGAGGCTCACAAGCCTGAGGACGAAATGCTGAGCCACGGGTTCAAGATGGCAAACCTTTTGAACAGCATCCCGTTTGGCAAGCAGCTTGCCAATCTGGGCATGTCCATCGGTGAGGCCACCGGCATGATGGGAGTTATGGGTATGGCGCCTAGAAAGACGCCGCGCTATGCGTCCACATATTTCCGTGATATGTTCAAGAAAATAAAGCAGCCGTCTTCCAATAAGAAGGTTCTCTTCTTCCCTGGCTGCTATATTGATACCAATGACCCTGAGGTGGGCGTTGCCTTCGTCAAGGTCATGAATGAGAATGGCTACGAGGTTCTGATGGATGACCGCTTTGTATGCTGCGGCTCTCCGCTGGTGGTAGGCGGCTATTTGGACGAGGCAAGAAGCCATGCTGACACCAATGTGGCTGTCATTCAGGAGTACGCCAGGAAGAATATTCCGGTGATTGCCTGCTGTACCTCCTGCTCGCTTATGCTGAAGACTGAGTATACGGAGCTGTTTGCCCAGTCTGAGATGAAGGAAGCGGCAGGGAATGTATGGGATGCCTTTGAGTTCCTGGCAAGGCTGGATTATGAGGGCAAGCTGAAGAAAGTCAGTGTAAACAGCGACCATAAGTTTATCTATCATGCACCTTGTCACCTTCGTGCCCAGGGCATCGGGCTGCCGGCTCTTGATTTGCTGGAGAAGGCAGGGCTGAACATCGTCAATGCTGATGCCGGCTGCTGCGGTATTTCCGGCAGCTACGGCTTCCACAAGGACAATTATGAAACCTCCATGAAGGTGGGGCAGAAGCTGTTTGATGCCATCAATGGTGATAACTATCACAAGGTTGTCTGTGATTGCGGTACCTGCCGTATGCAGATAGAACATGGCACGGACACCAAGGCGATTCATCCAATTCAAATTCTGGCAAAACTTTATAAAAAGTCTTAACATTTGTAATAGACTGTGATATAATATAATAGGCGTAGTGAGCGATACAGGCTTCGCAGTGTGGAAACAGGGGTGTTTTCTGGAGCCAGTGTCATTCATATATTAAAGGAATAGCTTTTAGAGAGGGCTTTCCAAGAGGTAATTATTTATTTTCAAGAGGGGGATTTTCACAATGGCAAAGAAGTATGTAATGGCGTTAGATGCAGGTACCACTTCCAACAGAGCAATCATCTTCGATGAGAACTCCAAGATTGTAGGCGTTGCACAGAAGGAGTTCACTCAGTACTTCCCTAACCCTGGCTGGGTTGAGCATGATGCAGATGAAATCTGGAGCACCATGTGCGAGGTAATGAAGGGCGCTTTGGAGAAGAGCGGTCTGGAAGCCAGCGATATCGCAGCTATGGGTATCACCAACCAGCGTGAGACCGCAGTAGTATGGGATAAGAATACCGGCCGTCCTGTTTATAACGCAATTGTATGGCAGTCCCGTCAGACTGCTGGCATCGTTGATGACCTGAAGGCAAAGGGCTATCTGGATGAGTTCAAGCAGAAGACCGGTTTGACTCTTGATGCTTACTTCTCCGGTACCAAGATTACCTGGATTCTGGACAATGTGGAGGGTACCCGTGCCCGTGCCGAGGCAGGCGATCTGATTTTTGGTACTATCGATACCTGGCTGATTTGGAAATTGACTGGTGGTAAGGCTCATGTAACTGATTATTCCAATGCTTCCCGCACCCTGATGTACAACATCAAGGAGCTGAAGTGGGATGATGAGCTGATCGCTCACCTGAATGTTCCGAAGACCATGCTGCCGGAGGTTCGTCCTTCTTCCAGCGTTTATGGCTATGCTGATCCTTCTATTCTGGGTGCGCCAATCCCTGTTGCAGGTGCTGCAGGTGACCAGCAGGCTGC
>CAMFES010000038.1 GCA_945949525.1 uncultured Veillonellaceae bacterium | reverse complement strand
CCTGAGCAAAGCAGCCAATAATCGTCCTGCCCTTTTCCCTGCCCACAGGAAATGTCACCTTGTTACGGTAATTCCACGGATTTTCCGCCCCCAGCACCGGCAGTACCGGCAAAGCCTTCTGATGGCCGATGCGCTCCATGGCATCCTTTACCTGCTGCTGCTTTACCTTTAGCTGTCCCTCATAGCTGAGGTGCTGCAGCTGACAGCCGCCACATTCCTTATAAATAGGGCATTTCGGCTCCACCCTGTCAGGGCTTGCTTCCAGCACCTTCATCAGCCTGCCTGAAGCATAGCTCTTTTTTACCTCGCCAATCCGCACCCTGACCAGCTCATCAGGCAAAGCCCCCTGCACAAAAACCGTAAAGGCCTCAACGCGCCCTACTCCCTCGCCGCTGCTGCCCAGGCTGCTTATCCTTACATCATACTCCTTGTTTATCTCCACAGGAAATTTGGCCATTTTCTCTCCTCCACATACACAACAAATGCACTACACACAGCAAACACAACCCAATAAACAAATGATAACATCATAAGCATAATCATCATAACAAACATATAAATACACAAAAAATAAACACAATAATAGTATAAACAAAAAGCAGCACCACTGCAAGAAGACCAAACAGCCAAAGTCCTGCAATGACACTGCCATCAACACAATATCACCTAATATGCACGATATCTAAAGCACATGCTCAACATACCGCCACAAGCATCATAAACTCAATAAGCAATATAAACACTATAAATATCGCACACAACAGTTACATATTATTTTTTGAACTGCACATTAAAAAGCAAGTCCGTCGGCTTTTCCAAAAGCAGCTTTGCGCCATTTTCTAAAAGCTCCTCCTTCTGGCGGAAGCCCCACAGCACTCCTACAGGCAGAAAACCTGCATTGACAGCAGTCTGCATATCCACGCCGCTGTCACCCAGATAAACCACCTTGTCTGGCGTTACCCCCAGCTTTTTCGTAATCTCCAGCACCGTAGTCGGATCAGGCTTCCTGGGATAGCCAGGCCTGTCACCGATTACCATCTGGAAGGTTCCCGGCTCAAACAGGATACTTATAATTGTCTTGGCCGCTTCCATTGGCTTGTTGGTACACACAGCCATGGGAATCTCCTTTTCCATCAGCTTCGCCAGGGTGTCCCGGATACCGCTGTAGGCACGGGTCTTGTTCAGCACCCTGCCATTGTAAATCTCGCGGAACTTGGCCAGGGCCCTCTCATAAAAGGCCTTGTCCGCCGCCTTATCCTCCGGCAGTGCCCGCTCCACCAGCTTGCCTACGCCATTACCTACAAAATACTTGTACTCCTCTACATCATGAGTAGGAAAATCGTATGCCACAAGCATTTCATTACAGCTGTCCGCCAAATCGTCAATCGAATTAATAAGGGTTCCATCTAAATCAAATATTACTGCCTCATACCGCATTCATATCTGCCTCTTTCCTGTCAATTTTCATATCTCCTCAGAGACATCTCCCTCTTCATTAAATTCGATATCAATTTGAAAAATCCTGCTAAATTCCATTAAAAATTAAATTTAAACCTCTTAAAATTCAAATTCAACTTCAATCTTAACCTAAACTTCAATTCAGGCTGTCAGCTTTCTTTAAAATAGCCAGAATTCGCCTGTTCTCCGGCAGCATGCTGCCCAGTCCCTTCTTGTGGTGCAGGGATATGATAGCTGCCTCCGCATTCATGCCAATCCCCCGCAGAAGCTCACCGCCCAGCTCTCCATGGTGATAATACCGGTACAGCGTTCCTCGCACCAGGCTCCTGGAATCGCACCTGCCATAACGCCTTGACCAGACTGGAAACAGCATGTCCAAAAGCACCGCCAGCGCCTTCCTGACCGGCCCCATGCATCTGCCCCTGCCCACATCGTGCAGCAGGCAGCACCGGACCAAAAGCCGCCGCAGCTCTCCCGCATCCTGCTTGTACAGATAGGGAAAATCCTGCTCCCGGAAGCTGCCGTCAAAAATCTCCTGGGCCGTCTTCAATACATTCATGGTGTGGCGTATATCCGCCCTGTTCATCTGGAAAAAAAGCTCCTGCGCCGCTTCCGTCAGATTTGCTTTAACAAAATCAACCTCATCTGCACTAAGGCCGCTGGCAAAAATTCCACGAAAAAATTGTTTTACACGGTAAAGCACAGCCATCACTTCCAAACTAGAACCATGAAAAACTCAACCCATGAAAAGGACACAATAGCCCGCTACTGCAGGCATCCCCCTTGACCACAAAAGCATAATCATCTGCCACTACAGGCACAGGCCCTATAAGCAAAAGGACACAACAGCCAATCAGGCCTGCTTGATAAATACCAGCTCCTTGTAGCCCTTTTCCTTCCGATAGGCATCCGCCTCCTGCTCAAGACAGGCCGCCATAGCCAGCTCGCAGGTCCTGCCCTCCGCCCGGAGTGCCTGAACCTGACGGATAGCCTCCCGCTGCAGGCCTGGTGCATAGGCCACATAGACATCCTTCTCAGTCTCCGGCTTGGCCAGTCCCTCACGCTCCAATGCCAGCAGGATGCGCTCAATGCCTACGGCAAAGCCAGTAGCAGGCAGTGCCCTGCCAAAATCCGTCAGCATGTGGTCATAGCGTCCGCCGCCGCACAGCGGGAACCCCAGCCCCGGCGTATAGGCCTCAAACACCATGCCGGTATAGTAGCTGAAATCACGGATAACACCCAGATCAAAGGTGACGTACTCTGCCACGCCATACGCCTCCAGCAGCTCATAAATCTCTGTAAGATTATCCAACGCCCGGCGTGACTGCTCATTCATGGCCATATTGTAGGCCTTTTTCAGCACCTGGCGCCCACCATGCAGCAGCGGCAGCTGCTTTACCATATCCTTTGCCGCCCCCGGCAGCTCGGTGGCATCCACAATCTCGCCCAGCGCCACCAAATCACGCCGCTCAATGGCATCCTTTATCTCCTGCTGCTGTTTTGGGAAAATACAGCACTGCTGCATCAGCCCGTTAATAAACTCAACCTGCCCCAGGCAGACCTGAAAATCCTTCAATCCGGCTTCCTTCATAATGGATACAGCCAGAGCAATCATCTCCGCGTCCGCGGTAGCCTTGGAGCTGCCAATCAGCTCCACACCGGCCTGATGGAACTCGCACTGACGGCCAGTCTGGGTCTTCTCATAACGGAAAACGCTGCTGATATAGGACAGCTTGTGAGGCAGCCACTCCTCTCCCAGACGGCTTGCCACCACCCTGGCAATCGGTGTGGTCATCTCGTGACGCAGTGCCATAGTGCGGTTCTGCTTATCAAACAGCTTGAACATCTGCGGCTCCAGGCTGCTGCCGTTGCCCATGGTCAGCGTATCCAGGAACTCAATCGTCGGCGTAACTACCTCGTCATATCCCCACAGCTTGAACTGCCTGGCAATCCGCGCCTCTATCGCCCTCTTCTCAGCCGCCTCCTGCGGCAGAAAGTCACGGGTACCATACGGAATCTCCAAAACTAAATCCTTGTTGCTCATTATCGAAAAATCTCCCCTAAAATCAATCTACCTGATTCTGATCCTCATCCTGCTTTAAACGCTCAAAGACGAGATTGTAGCCATCTGCCCCGTAGTTCAGACAGCGCTTTACACGGCTGATTGTAGCTGTGCTGGCTCCTGTGCGGCTCACAATCTCTTCATAAGTATGCCGCTTCTGCAGCATCTTGGCCACCTCCAGCCGCTGCGACATGGCCTTCAGCTCACTTATTGTACATATATCCTCAAAAAACTGATAACATTCCTCTACGGTCTGCAGCTTCAAAACAGCAATACACAGCTGATCATTCAGCTCATCCTTCAGCTTCGGATTTACCACCTTTAACACCACCTAAAAATAAAGTCCCCGCAAGTCCCTAAAACACCGTCTTCATGAAAATACCGGTTTCCCAAAAATACCGTTTTATGAAACGCGAAATTCTAAAGCTGCGCTCTCCCCAAGCCATAGATTCTTAAAAATACTTTCATGCTTTACAATACGAAAATATCCATCGCCTATTATAGCACACTGCTTTGGCAAAGTGAAGTGGAAAACCCGCTTAATTTTCCGTGATGTTGAAAAACTGCTCTCTGTACTGCAGCTGCAAGGCGGCCAGCACCTCCGCCATGCCTTCCCCGCCTGCCACTGCCTCCGCAGCAGCCTGACGGGCCTTGAGCAAAAGCTCTATGTCCTTCCCCACATCGGCAATCTTCAAATCCGGCAATCCATGCTGCATGGAGCCAAAAAACTGCCCCGGCCCTCGCAGCTTCAAATCCTCCTCCGCCAGTGCAAAGCCGTCTGCCGTGCTTTCCATGACAGCCATCCTCTGCCTTGCCGTTTCCGTCCTCTCCTCTGCCACAAAAATGCAGTACGAGGCATATTCGCCGCGACCTATGCGCCCCCTTAGCTGGTGCAGCTGGGCCAGGCCAAACCGCTGGGCATTTTCTACCACCATGATGCTGGCATTAGGCACATTTACGCCCACCTCGATGACGGTGGTTGCCACCAGCAGCTTGATTTTCCCTTCATAGAACCTCTGCATCATCTCTTCCTTTTCCTTCTGCTTCAGCCTGCCATGAACAAGGCCGCAGGGGATTCCATAAAAAATACCGGCGGTCAGCTCCTCATAAACCTCCTGTGCCGAGGTCAGTCCAGAATCCTCATTCATTTCAATCAGAGGGCACACCACATAGGCCTGCCTGCCCTTTTTAATTTCCTCCAGCACAAATTTATAAATCAGCTCACGGCGCTCCCTGCCCCTGACAAACGTCCTGACTGGCTTCCTGCCCGGCGGCAGCTGGCGTATGGTAGACACCTCCAGGTCACCGTACACCGTCAACGTAAGGGTACGGGGAATAGGCGTAGCCGTCATTACCAGCACATCCGGCACCAGCCTGCCCTTTCTTTCCAGCACCGCCCTCTGGTTGATGCCGAAGCGGTGCTGCTCATCCGTCACCACCAGGCCGAGGTTGGCAAAGCTCACCTCCTGCTGAATCAGGGCATGAGTACCGATGACAATATCTATCTCATGAGAAGCCAGCCTGTCATACAGCTCCTGCTTCGCACCCCTGGCCAGCTTTCCGGACAGCAGGGCAACCCGCAGCCCCAAGGGCTCCAGAAAACTGCAGAAATTCTCAAAATGCTGCCGCGCCAGAATCTCCGTAGGAGCCATCAGCGCCCCCTGAAAGCCGCCCTCCACTGCCTTTACCAGCGCCAGCATAGCTATTACGGTCTTGCCGGAGCCCACATCACCCTGCACCAGCCGCCGCATAGGCACGGCACGCTCCATATCACGGCAGATATCCTGCCATACCTTCTGCTGGTCCTCCGTAAGCTGAAAAGGCAATCCGGCCACCGCCTGCTCCGTCAGCCTGCCGCCAGGGGCGAAGCATATCCCCTGCTGCTGCTCGCAGGTCCTTTTTTTCAGCAGCAGCAAGCCGTATTGAATCAGGTACAGCTCCTCAAAGGCCAGGCTGTAGCGCGCCTTCTCCACCTGCTGCATGCTGTCCGGATAATGAATGCTCCTGAGCGCCTGCCGCCGCGGCAAAAGCCCGTACCGCCCGGAAATTTTCTCCGGCAGAATCTCCGGCACCTCCAGCCTGCCCTCATCAGCCAGGTCAAACAGCTGCCTGGTCAGGGAGCGCAAAAATCCCTGCCTGATATTTTCCGAAGCAGAATAAACCGGCAGAATCCCGCATTTTTCCTCCGGAGCCGCCTCATCATCATCAACGATTTCAAAGGAGGATATCCGGTTCATGGCAAGCTGCCCCTGCCCTCCGTAGGCATAGGCCGTCCTGCCAGCAGCAAAAATACGCCTGCCGGTCTTCAACTTCTGTTTTAAAAATTTCTGGTTGAACCAGGTAAGCTGGAGAAAGCCTGTCCCATCGGACACCAGCGCTGTCAAAATAAGCATGCCCCGCCGCCCGGCGCGCTTCTCCTGCACCCCGGTAATAACGCCTGCCACAACCGCATCCTCACCGGCCTGCAGCCGACCTATGGGTGTAATCCTGCTCTGATCCTCATAGGCTCTCGGAAAATGCGTCAGCAGGTCAAACAGGCGGAAAATCCCCAGCCCGTGCAGCTGCTGTGCCTTCCTCGGCCCTACACCCTTCAAGCTCTCTATATCATCTGCCAGTTCCATTTATATGCTACACACCTCAATGCCCGATAAGCATGGCAAGCCCCACAAAAATAATAACCAGCGCCACGGTCAGCCCCACAAAGCCGCCAATCAGCACAGGCCAGTTCTTCCTGTCACGCAGGAACTCCATCGCCTCAGACTCACGATGTCCGGAGGCCTTCTTCCCTGCTGTCTTCTCCTCCCCTGCATCATCCGGCGAGGACTGCCCCTTCCCGGCATTTTCCGCCTCAGCTGCCTGCTTGGCCGCCGTTTCCGCATCCACTACGGTAATAACGGCCCCGGAACCAGCCTGTGCATGTCCTGTGGCCGGCCTGATTACCTTCCCCTCCAGGCCGCCGCAGATTATAACAGGCGTAATGGGATCCACCCCCATAGCTTTCAGCTTTTCCAAATCAAACTCAGCAATCATATCCCCTGCCTGAACCCTGCTGTTAATGCTCGTATGCACGGCACAGCACTCAGGCACCAGCTTGCTGTTGACGCCAAAATGCACCAGTACCTCCAGCCCATCGTCCGAAGTAAAGCCAAAGGCATGCTTGTCCTCCGCAATAACATTGATGTACCCGGATATTGGACTGAACATAGTCCCATCCTCAGGCACTATGGCCACCCCGTCCCCCAACATGCGATCGGCATAAATCGGGTCAGGCACCTTGCCCAGATCCACCACCTGCCCCGTCATCGGCGCAAATATGGAAACCTTGTATTCTTCCCCCATAGCAATTCCCCTTTTCTATCTCATCTTGCCGGCATGAGCCGCATACACCGCAAACTCTGATTCACCATCCAGCCCCAGCAGCTGATTCAGCTCCACATCGTTAAAATGCCCTATGGCACACACCCCGATATCAATGGTATACGCCGCCAGATAAAGATTCTGACACACATGCCCTGCGTCCAGATAAAGATACTGCAGGGCCCGCCCCCCGAAATAATACTCCATCCTCTCAAGAACCGCCGCCCAGATAAAGGTCACTGCGCTGTCACGGTACATGTTGAGCTTATTGAAGCCAGGTGCCAGCCACTCCTTCACATCCTCACCCAGCCTTACAGGCAGCAGGGCATGCTCAACGGCCAAAAAACGGTACAGCCCCGGCGCCAGTCCCTCCACCCTGTCAATATACAGATAGGTTTCAAAGGCGTTCCTGGCTCCCGCCGACGGCACAGTTCTCTTTGTAGCGCCGGCCGGCAGCACCATCTTGATGCCCTGGGTACACCACAAAAGATAGCTAAGCTCCTTCAGCGTCAGAGGCGTTTCCCTGTACTCGCGCACCGTGGAGCGCAGCTCCATCAGCTCTAGAAAGCTCACCTGATGGTCCTCCAGAAAATCCGGCTCCGGCAGCGGCAAAAGCTGCGCCCCGTCAGGGTACGGCTTCTGTATGGGCGGCGGCGTCAGATGCTGTAGCTTCGCCGTATGCTGATTATTCCTCACCAGAGCTGCCTCCTGCCACCTGTGCAGCAAATCCTTATCCATGAAATCCCGCCTGCCTTTACACATCACACAAAATATATCATCCGAAAACCGCCCGGCAAATCACTCATTAGCTTACCTAGACTATCGAAAAAATTCCTGTTTACCATTATAGCAAAATATATAAAATTTTACAAACAAATATGCTCCATGCAGGACAAAAATCCCCCGCACGGAGCATAAACGGCGCCAACGCCTCAAAACAATATCAATATAATCTTATACTCTCAGCACAAGCTCAATATCCCCGGCATACACCGGTCACTTTTTACACATGCTTTACCGGAAATTTCTTCCGCATCAATACCCACAACGGGCTGGCAATAAAGATGGAGGAATAGGAACCGCTGGCAAAGCCCACCAAAAGAGCAAAGGAGAAATCCTTGGTGGTGTCGCCGCCAAAGAAATACAGCGCAAAGGTAGTAAACAGCACCGTAAACACAGTATACAGAGAACGGGTCAGGGTCTGGTAGATGCTGCGGTTGGCCAGCTCGTTCAAATCGCCGCCCTTCCTGAAGTGCAGACGCTGGTTCTCACGGATTCTATCGAAGATAACTATGGTGTCGTTAATAGAGTAACCCACGATGGTCAGGATTGCCGCCACAAAGCTGGAATCAACCTGCTTCTGGGTAAAGGAGAAGACAAGCAACACCACCAGAATGTCATGAATGAGCGTCAGAATAGCCGAAATGCCAAACCTCCACTCAAAGCGATAGGACACATACAGAATAATCAAAATCCAGGAAATCACCGTGGCCATAATCGCATCGGTAATCAGCTCGCCGCCGATGGTAGCGCCCACCTTTTCCTCCCGCAGTACGGTATATGCACCTACCTTGTCATTCAGGCTGGCCATGATTTCCTTGCGCTGGTTTTCCTCCAGGTCAATAGTACGAATCATGACATCCTCGGAGGCCTCCACGTTGCTGGCCTCACCGGACAACTGAATGGTGGCATTGTCCAGCTTGTATTCCTTCAGCACGTCACGGATTTCAGTCAGGGTAACCTGCCGCTCAAAGCGCATGTCTATAATAGTACCGCCGGTAAAGTCAATACCGAAGTTAAAGCCCTTGGTAAACATGCAGACCAGTCCCAAAACAATAATCGTAATGGAAATAGCAAACCAGAGCTTGGAATACTTCATTATATCAAACCAAATTTTTGGCAGATTTTGCTGCACCTTCATCTTAGCCAAACTGCTTCACCTCTCCCTCTGTCTTAGGCTTCTTGTTGATGCCGTAAATCCAAGGATTCTTGAAAATATTGGCCGCAATCAGGTTCTTAGTCATAAACTGGGTCAGGGTAATCGCCGTAAACATGGAAATGACAACACCCAGTCCCAGGGTAATGGCAAAGCCCCTGATGCTGCCCGTACCGAAGCAGAACAGCACAGCTGAAGCAATTATCGTCGTAATATTAGAGTCAAAAATAGTGGTAAAGGCGCGGGAGAAGCCTGCATCCATTGACAGCCGCAGGGTCTTGCCGCTAAGATACTCCTCCTTGAAATGCTCAAAAATAAGCACGTTGGCATCCACCGCCATACCGATGGACAGGATAATACCGGCAACACCCGGCAGGGTCAGGGTAGCATCCAGAAGCTTCAGGGCAAACAGAAGGATAATAACATAAGCCATCAGACTGATGTCCGCCACAATGCCGGATACGCGATAGAAAAGAGCCATGAACAGAACTACGGCACCCAGCCCCACAGTAAAGGCGAATACGGACTTGTCCTTGGAATCCTGTCCCAGGGAAGGACCCACCGTGCGGGTTTCAATGATATTGACCTTTACCGGCAGGGAACCGCTGCGAAGCAGGATAGCCAGATTGTGAGCTTCCTCCAGGGTCTTGTTGCCGGTTATCACAGCCTTGCCGCCGGTGATGGCCTCATTTACCCTCGGTGCGGTCAGCACCTCGCCATCCAGAAGAATGGCGATAGTCCTGCCCACATTCATGCTGGTCAGGGTAGCGAACTTCTCCGCCCCCTCCGGGCTGAACTCCAGTGCTACCACATTCTGTCCCTGCTGGTCAGTCTGCTCTCTGGCATCCTTCAGGTCAGTACCATTGAGGACGGTTTCACCCTCCTCATTCTTGAACTCAAGCATGGCCGTCTTGCCGATTACCTGAATAGCCTTGTCCGGGTCCTTGATGCCCGGCAGCTCCACGATAATGCGGCGGTCGCCCTGACGCTGAACAATCGGCTCTGCCAGGCCCAGCTCATTCACACGCTTCTCCATGATGCGCACCACGCGCTCCATAGCATCCTCATTCACCTGTGCCTCCGGAGTATCCTCCGCCTCAAGAACCACATGGGTACCACCCTGCAGGTCAAGACCCTGACGGATGGATGTAGCCAGAGGCGCCACAAAGGTGAAGAACACGGCAACGATAACCACCACTGCCGCCAGAAGTTTCAGTAAACTATCTTTCCTCAACTACTTCAAATCCTCTCATAAAAAAATAAAATTATATCTCATATACGGTATCTTCCGTAAAAATATAATCCACTGACTGATCATACATATCCACGGCAAAATTATCAAAAATCTGGCACTCATAAGCCACTGCCGCCTTTATGGCACCAGCCGCCTGCCGCAGAAACCTGTCATAATAGCCGCCCCCCATGCCGACGCGATGCCCGGCACGGTCAAAGGCGCTGCCCGGCACTATCACCAGGTCAATATCCAAGGGAAGCACAGGCTCAACCTTCTCCAGAGGCAGGGTCAGTATGCCATACTCCCCCGGCACCAGCTCCTCCATTGAATAAAGCCTTGCGGCGCACATCAATCCCTGAGCGGCATCCGTCACATGGGGCACCGAAACCCTCTTCCCAGCCGCCAGAGCAGCACTGATAATTGCCTCCGTATGCACCTCGTCCTCCATGGACACATAGCAGAATACAGAACCGGCCTTTTGGAATACATCACTGGACAGCAGCCTCTCTGCCACCAGGGCACTCTTTTCCTGCCGCAGCTCACAGGTCAGGCTGCGCCTCCTTGCCAGTCCTCCCCGACGAAGGAGCTTTTTATCAATAAATTCCATCCTTCTTTCCTCTCAGCCAATGGTCTGCTTGGAATTGTAATTGTACTGATCAAGAAATACCCTGCGGAACTGACCAAAGCGCTCCTCCATGATAGCCTGACGCATTTCCCTGGTAAACCGCTGCAAAAAGCGCAGGTTGTGCAGTGACAGCAAGCGGAGCCCAAAAATCTCGTTGGAACGGATGAGGTGGCGGATGTACGCCCGGCTGTAATTGCGGCAGGCATAGCAGTCGCACCCTTCCTCAATAGGACGGAAATCGTGGGTGTACTCTGCATTCTTCATCACCATGCGTCCCTGCCAGGTCATGGCCGTGCCATTTCTGGCCACGCGGGTCGGAAATACGCAGTCAAACATGTCAATGCCGTGCATTACCCCTTCCACCAGGCAGTCCGGCGTACCGACGCCCATCAGATAGCGCGGCTTATCCTTCGGCAGCTGCTCCACGGTGTGATCCAGCATCTCATACATCAAATCCTTTGGCTCGCCTACGCTGAGGCCGCCCACGGCGTAGCCTGGAAAATCCAGCTCCACCAGCTCCTGCACGCTCTGAGTGCGCAAATCCTTGAACATGCCTCCCTGCACAATGCCGAACAGGCCCTGATGAGGGCTGGTCATATATTCCTTGCAGCGCTTCGCCCAGCGGGTAGTCCGCTCCGTAGACGCCTTGGTATAGGCATAATCCGCCGGATACGGGATGCATTCATCAAAAGCCATGACAATATCGGAACCGATATCCATCTGCACCTGCATGGAAACCTCCGGGGAAAGGAACTTCTTGGAACCGTCAATATGGGAACGGAAGGTTACTCCCTCCTCGGTAATCTTGCGCAAATCACCCAGGCTGAACACCTGAAAGCCGCCGCTGTCCGTGAGGATTGCCCCGTCCCACCTCATGAATTTATGCAGGCCCCCTGCCTCCTTCACCAGCTGGGAGCCGGGACGCAAAAACAGATGGTAGGTATTGCTGAGAACAATCCCCGCTCCCAGCTCCTTCAGCTCCTCCGGGGACACGCCCTTGACGGACCCCTGCGTCCCCACCGGCATAAAAATCGGCGTAGGAAAGCTGCCGTGAGGTGTATGGATAATTCCGGCCCTTGCACCAGTCTTCTCATCTTCTTTAATCAGCTCATAAGTTATTGCAGGCAAACTATCGCCTCTCCTTCTGCTCTATCTTCATAATAATCATAAAAGCCTTTAACCGCTCTATGATATCACAAATATCATTTTCTTTCAACAATGCTACAGGCTATTTGACCTTGAGGCTGTCATTTCCCAGCAGGGCACGAATCTCCTCCTCCGCCTCGGCGGAGCCGTCCAGCCAGTAATACTTCTCGTTCTTTATCAGCTTTTTCGTCCCATAGAAGTACATGTACACCACATTCTGACCATGGTGCCGCTTGAAAATCCGCTTCAGGGCTTCGTAGATCTCCTGCTTCTCCTGCTCCGGCCGTATAGCAATATAATAATCGCGGCCGCCGCTGTCCAGACTGACAATATCCTCCGCAATCAGCTGAATCTTGTCACGCTCATCATCGCTGTAATCCACCTTTCCGGTGATAACAACATGGGAATCCGGCTCCGTCAATGTCATCTTGCTGTAAAAAACCTTTGGAAAGACCACCACGCGGATGTTGTGGGTGTAGTCCTCCAGCCGCAGGAAGCACATCATGTCCCCTTTCTTGGTGGTGCGCCGGACGCACTCACTTACAGTTCCCCCCAGCTTTACACGGCTCTTGTCCGCCAGCTGGCCGTTGGCCACCTGCGCAATAGGCGTCAGCTCCGCCAGCCTGCTTCGATACCTGTCCAGGGGATGCCCCGTAATATAAAAGCCGGTAATTTCCTTCTCCCAGCCCAGCAGGACATCAGGACGCTCCTCCGGAATATCAGGCAGCTTTATTTCCGCCACCTGACGCACCTCCTCCGCATCAAAGAGCCCCAGCTGCCCGCTGGCCCTGTCCTTCTGCACGGATGCCGCAGCCTCCATAACATCCGGCAGCACCGCCAAAAGCTGGGCACGCTTCGCGCCCAGGGAATCAAAGCAGCCACAGCGGATAAAGTTCTCCACGGAACGCTTGTTGACAGCGTGAAAATCCACTCTGGAGCAAAAATCCATCAGAGAGGCAAAGGCTCCGCCCTTGTCCCTTTCCTCCATCATCACGGAAAGGGCGGCCTCGCCCACATTCTTGATGGCCGCCAGTCCAAAGCGTATGGCTCCCTTGTCCACACTGAAGCTAACCCTGCTGACATTGATATCCGGCGGCAGAATCCTGATGCCCATGCGCCTGCACTGGTCAATATACTGGCTGACCTTGTCGGTATTGTCCATGACGCTGGTCAGCATGGCCGCCATGAACTCTGCCGGATAATTGGCCTTCAGGTAGGCGGTCTGCCAGGCCACCCAGGCATAGGCGGCGCTATGTGATTTGTTGAAGCCATAGTCGGCAAAATGCTCCAAAAGCTCAAAAATATGGGTAGCAAGCTCATCATCGATACCCTTTTGCCGGGTACCGGCCAGAAAATTTTCCTTCTGTGCCATCAGTATGGCCGCCTTCTTCTTGCCCATGGCACGGCGCAGCAAATCAGCCTGCCCCAGGCTGAACCCGGCCAGCACCTGCACAATCTGCATAACCTGCTCCTGGTACAGCACCACCCCGAAGGTTTCCCGGAGAATCGGCTCCAGCAGAGGGTGCAGATACTCCACCTCTTTCTTGCCATGCCTGCCGTCAATAAAATCATCCACCATGCCGCTGCCCAGAGGCCCCGGTCGGTACAGCGCCACCAGCGGTATCAGGTCGGTAAAGCCCTCCGGCTTCAAATCCCGCATAATCCTGGTCATACCGGCTGATTCCATCTGGAACACCGCACCGGTTCCGCCATCGCACAGCATTTTGCAGGTCTTTTCATCTGTATGTGGCAGCTGCCGCAGGTCAATGTCGATATTGTGGGTCTTTTTGATATTCTTCACCGCATCATCCAGCACGGTCAGCGTGCGCAGCCCCAGAAAATCCATCTTCAAAAGGCCCAGCTCCTCCACCAGATCCTTTTCAAACTGGGTAACCAGCGCGCCATCGGCAATCATAATGGGCATGTAGTCGGTAATCGGGCTGCGGGCAATCACAATGCCTGCCGCATGCTTGCCGCAGTTCCGTCTAAGACCCTCCACTCTTTTGGCCATGTCCACCAGCCGCCGGACATTCACATCCTCCTCATAGAGCGTGCGGAACTCATCCACGCCATCCAGCGCCGCCTGCAGCGTCACCTTCGGCCCGCTGGGAATCAGCTTGGCCACCCTGTCACCCTCACCATAGGACATGCCCATGGCCCGTGCCACATCACGGACGGCATTTTTTGCCTTCAGGGTGCCAAAGGTGATAATCTGGCTCACATGATCCTCGCCGTACCGCTGTTTTACATAGTCAATAACCTCTTCACGCCGCACATAGCAGAAATCAATATCAATATCCGGCATAGTGACGCGCTCCGGATTGAGGAAACGCTCAAAGAGCAGATCATATTTCAACGGGTCCAGGTCTGTAATTCCCAGAGCGTAGGCCACGATACTGCCTGCCGCCGAACCTCTCCCCGGCCCTACCGGTATATTTACGCTTCTGGCATAGTTGATAAAATCCCACACAATCAAAAAATAGCTGTCAAACCCCATGCTGTGAATGACACCCAGCTCATAGTCCAGTCTTTCCCTTATTTCCGGCGTAATATCCTCATAGCGCTCCGGCAGATACTTCTCGCAGAGCTGCCGGAGATATGCCTCGTCCGTCATGCCCTCCGGCAACGGAAAGTTCGGCAGGTGGCGATGCTCAAAATCAAACTCCACATGGCACCTTTCCGCAACCCGCACCGTATTGGTCAGGGCCTCCGGATGGTCGCTGAAAATCTCCTTCATCTCCGCCTGGGTCTTCAGGTAAAAATCGTTGCTGGGAAAGCGCATCCTGCCCTTGTCCTCCAGCGTCCTGCCCATCTGTATGCACAGAAGGATGTCATGAAACTCGCTGTCCTCCCGCTTTAGATAGTGGGCGTCGTTAGTGGCTACCAGCCCCAGCTGGTATTTTTCCGCCAGCTGCACAAGCCCCTTTATGGCCTTGTACTCCTCCTGCATGCCGTGATTCTGAAGCTCAATAAAATAGTTTTCCCTGCCAAAAATCTCCAGATATTCCTGCAGCGCCTTTTCCGCCCTGAACATATCCCCCCGGATAATCCAGGCGGGCACCTCACCGGCAATGCAGGCGCTGAGGCAGATAAGCCCCTTGCTATATTTTCTCAAAAGCTCCTTGTCCACCCGTGGCTTATAATACATCCCCTCGGTGTTGGCCCTGGATACCAGCTGAACAAGATTTCTATACCCTTCATTGTTCTCCGCCAGCAAAATCAGATGATAATACCTGGTTCCCTCCACCTCGTACTGCTCATGGCGATCCCTTGGCGCCACATAGACCTCGCAGCCGATAACGGGATTGATCCCCTCCGCCTTGCAGGTCTTATAAAACTCCATAATACCAAACATATTGCCATGGTCAGTGATAGCTATGTGCTTCATGCCCAGCTCCTTGACACGGGCAATCAAAGGCCTGATGCGATTTGCACCATCCAGCAGGCTGTATTCAGTATGAACATGCAAATGCGCAAAGGGAACCGGCTCTGTCATTTCATTATCCTCCTAATCCTCCTGTAAAAAACATCCACAAACAGCCGCCTACTGCCCGGACACCTGAACAAGTCCCTTGTCCATCTCCCGGAACAGCTTCTGCAGCTCCTGATTGCCCAGCATACTCTGGGGATAATACATATTCTTGCCCAGAATATCGCGCCAGATGGCCGCATCCTCCGGCTCAAACTCACGGCAAAAGGCCTCCACCGCCTCACCGGCCTGCACTGAATACATCGGCTCCGGGACACTCCTGATATCCACATCGCCGGACTGCCCGCCCGGTGCCTTGCCTCCGGCACCGCTCTTCGCCTGCTTCACCGGCTGGTAGAGCAGCATGGCCTTGTACATGGGCACCGCCAGCTTCAGCTCCATACCGGCAGGCAGCTTCTTTTTGATGGCATACCACAGGCAGATGCCATCATAGCTCATGTTGCCAAAATACCACACCCGATGCTTGTACCACTCCCTGCCAATCTGATATGGCAGCTGAAAAAGGTTGCCGGCCAGCTTCCAGCCTGCACCATAAATCACCGTGGAAAACCTGGTCCTGTTCAGCACAGGATAAAGGCCATAATAAGCCTCCTTGGTTTCCACGGCAAAATGCTGGCACCAGCCTCCGTGAGGCTGCCTGCCGCACTGCACCGCCAGCATCAGCGGGTCCGGCTGTGCCACTATATTCAGCTGCTCCATGGATACCCCCAGCCGCTCCAGCAGCTCCGGATACTCCGTCAGCACCGTATCATCGTGAAATATCTCATAGGAACGCTCCTGCACCGAGGCACGCTCCGGCTCCATGCCGCTCATGAGATAGTCGCTGAGGAGCTTTATGTAGTGAAAATCCCGCTCCCAGGCCGTGATGGGCTGATTGTAGTACCAGCTGTAGGACAGCCTCCCGCTAAGGCGCTGCTCCCTGACCATACCCTGAATCATGGCGCGGTTTTCCTCACTGCGGCGGCCTATGGTCTGACGGAACTGCCGCCCCAGCTCATTGTAATCACTATCCGGCGCACCTGCATCAATCATGCGCTTTGCCTTCTGCAACGTCATGGCTGCCTGCAGGAGCCTGTCATAAGAAACTCCCGGACAGTTCTTTGCCATCTCATCCAGCAGAATATCCTTCAGGCGGCTGCCCTGAAGATTTTTGCGGACAGCCTCTATCTCTTCCAATTTCTCATTTTCCATAGCATATCAATCCATTACATCTGCGGCGGGCAATACACGCCTGCAGCCTATTAAGCCATTATATCCGCCAGGGCCCGCACCTTGGCAGCCACATCCTCAGCACCGGTAATCTCCGATACCACACATACAATGTCCGCTCCTGCCTCCCTGACCAGCTGCAGATTATGCTCCTTGATGCCGCCGATGGCCGTAAAAGGCAGCAGGGAATTCTCCTTGGCATACCGCACATATTCCAGTCCTACAGGCACAGCAGTCTTTTTCGTCTGGGTGGCATAGACAGGCCCCGTGCCGATGTAGTCAATCACTCCGGCCAGGGCGTTGGCCGCCTGCAGCTGCTCAGGGCCGTGGGTGGACCAGCCAATCACCTTGTCAGGCCCCAGAAGCTCCCTAACCACCCGGGGCGGCAGATCCTCCTGGCCTATATGCACGCCGTCCGCATCCACAGCCAGCGCCAAATCCACAAAATCATCTATCAGAAAAGCCGCCCCGTATTTCCTTGTCAGCTCCCTGAGCTGCAAACACTCACGATAACGCTCCAGCCCGCTCTTTTCCTTTTCCCTGTACTGCACAAATCTGATACCGGCCTGCAGCATAGCCTCCACAACCTCTGCGTTGCTACGCCCTGCCGACATGGCCTCCGCCGTTATGCCATAGATAGGAAAGCTCTTAAAGCACTCCATTGCTTCCTGCCTGTTCATTCCATCACTCCCAATCAGCAAATTACATTAAACTAAATTATACCACAAATGGCAAATAACCAACAACTTCTACCGCAAATAGCCGCTAGCAGCAAAAAACGGCCACAAAAACATGCACGGGAGTTTGACACTTCAAAACGGAAAAAATGCCTCTCAGCCCTTGTAAATATTG
>CAMFES010000037.1 GCA_945949525.1 uncultured Veillonellaceae bacterium | reverse complement strand
TCTCAAAATTATCCATGTAATGGAATTTCAGATTTTGTTCGCACAAATCTTGTTTCATTATATCCTGCATCCGCACGGCGGACACAGAATCCAACATCTGGCTTGAAATCATGTGTGCATGATTTCTCATTGCATTGTTTAGTTTTCAAGGAACACTGCCTGCTCAACTTTGAAATTTTAAGTTCTCTGTGTGAGTCAGCTTTTATATAATACCTCAAAGCGTTCATCTTGTCAAGAACTTTTTTGAAATATTTTTTATCGCTTCGCCATCACTGAATTGTAAATAATTTTCAATATATTCTCTACAACTCTGTGTCAGCAGCGACAACGATGTATATATTACACGAAAAGCAATCGCCTGTCAACACTTTTTTATAAATTTCAGTTTATCGTAGTGGGTGTTTGTAACTACAAGCATATACTGATTGAAATAGTTTGATAATTCGTGGACTCTGTTCAGACATAAAAAAGGGGTGAGCAGGGGCAATACCTATAGAAAACACGCTCGCGCTCTAGGGATAACAAAACCCTATATCCATGATTATTTTCGGTCTAAATCCTTGTCTGCGTTGTTGTCGTCGGTCGGCATGGAACCACCATGCCTTCCTCCTCCGCCTAGCATACAAGGATTTATCCTCGAAACTAATTCATGTCAATAGGGTTTCATTATCCCTTTGTGCCTCGCGGATGCTAAGTTTATGCGCACCGAGGCACAACAAAGGTTTTCTATAGGTACAACCCCAACTCGCCCCTCTCTTTGTCTGAACAGATACAACAGAATAATAAAATGCCATTCATAGTATGTAACCATAGTGATACATACAATTCTACGAGCAAGCCTGAAAAGGGGGAGGGGATGCTGACGAAAACTGTAATTGCCAACACACATCCGAGTTAATCAGCTCTAAGAGCAGATTGTCTTGCATAGTTGTTGACAGTAACAGGCTTCGTCAGCCTTCCCGGCGCCCCCTTTTCAGGCTTGCTCGTAAAGTTCGATTGGTTACTACAGTATCATATAGTAGAGTATCGTTGACTAATTTGTATATATCTGTTCAGACAAGAAAGGACAGGTGCGGTATGTACCCAAAGAAAACCTTTGTTGTGCCTCGTTACTTCATTCATCAGAGCCAAAGGCGATAGATGAATGTTAGTAACGCGAGGCACAATGAGGAGCGAGAGCGTGTTTTCGATGGGTACTACCGCAACCTGTCCATTTTTTATGTCTGAACAGAATCCACGAACTAACAAACTATTTTCTCCGTATATGCACGAAGTAACATTCAAGCACTACGACAAACTGAAATTTAATGTTCCACATCCACTGGCTTTACCTTTACATAAATCAAAGCCATCACGCCTGCCAGAATCACCGCAGCCGTCGCCAGCCCCAGCCAGCCGTTATTGGTAAATCCATCCACCACAAAGCCTGCAAAGCTGGCACTGGCCACAATAGCCACATACGGAATCTGCGTACTTACATGATCAATATGGCTGCACTGCGCCCCTGCCGAAGCCAGAATCGTGGTATCCGAAATAGGCGAAGCATGGTCACCGCCCACTGCCCCGGACAAAATAGCCGCCACCGTAATCACCAGCAGATTCTGATCACCTGTGCCGATAACAGCAATAGCAATCGGAATCAAAATGCCAAAGGTTCCCCAGGAGGTACCGGTAGCAAAGGCCAGAATGATTGCCACAATAAAGAAAATAGCCGGCAGGAACACCAACACGCTGGCATTGGCGCTGACGAGCTGACCCACGTAGCCCCCCAGATTCAGGTACTTGTCACTGCAAATTCCTGACAGGGTCCAGGCAAAGCACAGGATTAAATTTGCCGGTGTCATGGCCTTGAACCCCTGCACAAAGGTTTCACAGAAGGAGCTGAAGCTGATAACCCCTCGCGGCAAATACAAAAACGCCGTAAACACAAAGGCAATAAAAGAACCAAACACCAAGGACTTGCTGGAATCACAGTTGGCAAAGGCCTCCTGAATCCCTGCACCGTCCTGGATGCCGCCGGTATAGAGCATGCCGTACACACAGGCGCCAATCAGCACCAGGAGCGGCAGAACCAAATCAATAATCCTGCCATTGCCCCCCGGCTCCACCTCTTCACTATCCCTGTACTCATCCGGCACAATGAACCTTTCCTGATTTTTCTTCACGTACTTCGCCATGGAAAAAACATCCCTCTGGGAACACACGATGAAAACCATAAAGGCCATAGTCAGCCAGGCATACAGGTTGAAAGGTATCGTCTGCAAAAATAGGCCAAAGCCATCAATGGTACTGCCCTCCGGCAAGGATGAGCCTACAGCAGCCGCCCAGCTGGACACAGGCGCCAGAATGCAGATAGGCGCAGCGGTGGCGTCAATAATATACGCCAGCTTGGCACGGGAAACCTTGAACTTATCAGTAATCGGCCGCATTACCGTGCCCACGGTAAGACAGTTAAAATAATCATCAATAAAAATAACAAGCCCCAAAAGAGCCGTCAGCAGCATGGAGCTGCGGCGTCCCTTGATTGTCCTGGCCGCCCATTCACCATAGGCGCGGGTAGCGCCGGAGCGGGTAATCGCCGCCACCAGAATTCCCAGAATAACAAGAAAGACCAGAATGTTGATATTGCCTCCCACCTTGTTTGCCATAACCTCAAACATGGTCATAATCGCATTCAACACGTTGAACTCGGTATACAGCAATGCACCGGAAAAAATACCGATGAGCAGTGACATGTATACCTCCTTGGTGGCCAGCGCCAGCACAATCGTAATAATCGGCGGCAGTACAGACCAAACACTTTCAGCCATAACACTTTCCCACTTTCCTCTAAAATAAAAAATACAACACCTCGGCACAGTGCAGGAGGCCACGTACCACCACTGCAAATCACAGCGGCAGTCTGGCACATCTATAACCTCCATAACACTGCACTAAAGTATTGTATAGCAAAAAAGTATATTTCTCAAGCGTATACGGCAGAAAAGCAAAAATTATTGCTCACTTATATAGCCCATTTATATTGCTCATTAATTATCGTCCATTACTGCTTCTGCTGCAGAAAATGATATACCGCCCCTATCAGGTTGGCATCATTGCCAAATTCCGCCCTGGCAACCTGCGGGCGCACCCTGGCAATCTGCACCTTGTCCAGAATAGCGTGCAGATGGCGATTCACATTTTCCACAAAATCCTCGCGCTCACTGATGGCCCCGCCGAACACGAACAGCTCCGGGTCAAGGCTGTACTGAAGATTGTACACCGCCCTTGCCAGCTGGTCATACATCTCCTCAATGGCCTCCTGGGCAATCCTGTCACCATTGGCCTGCAGCGCAAATACCTCCTTGCCGTTCAGGGCATCCCTGTCCATGCCCTTGGCCAGTGCAACACGCTCGGCCAACGCACGGGTAGAGGCGGCCTGGCTGAGAATAGTCCCCTTGTCATCCACCACCATAAAGCCGAACTCACCGCCATGCAGATGACAGCCATGATGCACCCGGCGTCCCTTCACAACGGCACCGCCCACGCCACTGCCTATAACCAGAAAAGCCACATCCTGACAGTATTTGGCCGCTCCCAGCCACACCTCGCCCAAGGCGGCACAGTTGGCATCATTCTCCATGGCCACAGGCATCTCCAGCCTTTCAGACAGAGCCTTCTTGATGTTGAAATCGTGAATGTACGGCAGGGCGCTGGCTCCGCCAATCACACCGGCCTCATCATCCACAGCCCCCGGCATGCTAAAGGCGGCTCCCTCCAGCTCATAGGCTGCCTCCAGCCCTTCCTTGGCCGCTACCAGCTCATCATAAAAATCCTCCAGATTGTCAGGCGTCAGGATGCTCCCCTTGCGCAAAATCTTGCCCTCCTGGGTCATCACCGAAAACTTTATACTGCTGCCGCCTACATCAAACCCCAAAATCGCCACAATATCCATCCTCCTGTTTCTCATGCATATAACCTTAACAATTTACTTAATTATAATACATATTGCATCATCTGTCAATAAATGATATATCTTTTATTTGCTTTGTTTATTCTTTTATTGACAAAGAGGACTTTATGACTATATAATAATAGTGAGCGCAATGATTGCAAGAAACATACTACATAAGCATGATGCAAGTGAAGCACTCAATAAAAACGACAAAGGTACAGGAAGGACAAAGGGTGATATAAAATGATACTGAACGCCGTGGACAATTGCCGCACCACTCATATTTCCCCCAGCCAGCTGCACATCCAGTATTTTGGCCGCTGGGACAAGACCGACGCCAACAACTACCGCTGTGCTCAGGGGGCCGTCTACATCAAGCTGAACTTCACCGGCACCAGCATCAAGGCAAAGCTTCAGGACAGAACCAATTATTGGAAGGTCAGCATTGACAACGGCCCCTTCCGCAAGCTCCGGCCATCCATCGGCACAACCACGCTGGCAGAAAAGCTGTCACCCGGCCTGCACAAGCTCCTTCTGGTGCGCATGACGGAGGGCATACAGGGCATCTCCTGTTTTCAGGGCTTTATTCTGGACGGGGATGCCTGCATCCTGCGCCCGGATGCGCTGAAAAAACGCCGCATTGAGTTTATCGGGGACTCCATCACCGCCGGAGCCAAAAACTCCCCTGCAACGGATATCCCCAACCCTGATTACTACGACATGGAAGACAACGACCTGGCCTACGGCCCCCAGCTGGCCCGCATGCTGGAGGCGGATTACAGCGTGCTGGGGGTATCCGGCGAAGGCCTCATCCATCAATGGGACGAGATTCGCCCCTACAACCGGGTTCACACCGCCGACCGCTACAAATGGACCCTGTACTCTGACAGCTTCCGGGGCAATCAGCTGTGGGATGCGGAGCAGTTCCCTGTGGACGCCATCCTCATCTGCATCGGCACCAACGACTTCATCGACCAGAAGCCGGATTTTGAGGTGGAAACCTACGCCGATTTTGACGGCAGGAACCGCATACCGGAGCAGGCGGAATTCATCAAAAGCTACACGGAGCTGCTGAAGACCGTCAGAAGCGTCAATCCGGAGGCCGCCATCATCTGCATCGAGCCTGTTCCCGCCTGGGTGGGCGCTGATGTCCGCTACTGGATATGCCTCAGCATCAACCAGCTGAAGGCCAAAGGAGATAAAAACCTCCATTACATTCCCCTGAATGTGCCTGAACCTCTGTTGCAGGAAGCTGATTATGCCAATGACCTGACCCACCCCACCGCAGAGGGAGCCAAAAAAATTGCCCTCTACCTGAAGGACAAGGTAGCAAACATCATGCAATGGCAGTAAAAAAATCGGAACTGTGAGCTGGCAATCGCCGGCGTACAGTTCCGATTCTTTATTTTATAACGTATCCTTATCCCATATACCCTTGTATTTTGTATTTATCCATAATCCCATTGGCGTTCATCCTGACAGACACCACAGCCATGCAACCGGCTGCTGTTATTTGTTCAGGGCACGCCAGTTGATGCCATCTGCAAACAGAGTTGCAGGCTCATTGTAGAAATCCACGAACTCATTGATCATCTCATGGCCGCGGGTCTTGCTGACCATATACGGAGCGAAGAAATTGTTGGTCAGCTTTTCAAAGTTGGACCAGGTCATGTAGTAAGGCACCTTGTGGTCAACGGCAATCTTTGCCACCTTGCTGAACCACTGCTTGTCCACATTATCGGTCACAGCCAGGCTGCCGCCCCTGCGCACGCCCACCTCGGTGATGGTCATCAGCTTGCCATGCTTGGCGGAAACCTGCTGCATCACATCCAGATCGCCGCACAGGTCGGTATACCACTGGCCGGTCTGGTCATCATCGTAGGTATCGACGCCCATAATGTCCACCCACTTGTCACCCGGATAGCGATCGAGATAATCAGCCTCGGTCTTGAAATGGCCGTTAGGAGAATATACATACAGGAAGTTGTGTACCCCCTTGGTATCTCGGAGATACTTTACCGTGTACTCCCACAGCTGCTGAAAATCCTTCTCGGAGCTATGCTCCTTGCCCCACCAGAACCAGTAGCCGTTATGCTCGTGCAGAGGGCGGAAAAGAATTGGCACGCCATCCTCTGCCATGCGGTTGCCATACTCGGCAACCCTGTCCAGATAGCCGTTGTAGCTGCTGTTCAGGTCACCCCCCGGCAGGATGCGGTGTACCACATCGCCCTCGGAGATATGGGTGGTGTAGTTCATGTAGTGGTCGCGATTATCCGGTGTGGAGCCGGTTACAGCTGCCCGCTTCTCCACATAATCAAAATTCGGCAGATGCATGGACATGGTAAGGATTGCCCCTTCACTGGCGGCCTTCTTGGTAATCTCCACCATCTTGTCCACGTAGGTCTTGCCCATGTTCCACTCGCAATCATCCAGGCGCTGCTCATCACCTACAAAGGAAAGGGCGTCAAAGCCCACAATGCCGGACAGGGAGCCTGTCACGTCCTTGGTATCGGACTCGGAGCCGCCTGCAGGGCGGAACATCTTGTGATGGGCGTCATTCTCATGGCCGTATATCACCTTGCCAGCCTTTGGTACAGCAGACAGATAGCGGTACAGGGCCACCGTTTCGGCACTGGCCTTCTTGTCCACCAGCTTCACATCAGCCTTCGGCACAGCCAGCTGCTCCAGCTCCGCCGGACTTACCGCCTCGCTCTTCGCCTTGGCATTGTCGGCTGTTGCCGTCAGCTCCACGTAGGCCGCATCATCCGCATCAGTAGCCGGATTGGCCAGAGCCGCAGAACAGGATGCCATCAATGCACAAGCGATTGCCATACTCAAAAACTTCTTTTTGTTCATAATATAAAACCCCTTTATAAAAAATTCCCCTTGAATAACTGTCAGAAATGAAAAACCACACGCAATTGCTTTCATTCCTGCTCATTTCAACTTTTATTATATATAATTTTATATCATCTGTCAATAAAAGATATAACTTTTACATTATTGTGTACATCTTTTATTTTTTGTAAAAAAATAACTGTACCTGAAGCTACGAGCCGCAGCAATCAGGTACAGTTATCATTTTATTGGGTATTATTTGGCGTCAGCCAGGTTCTCCCTGTCGATAATCCGCGGTATGCAGAGGTAGGCAGGCACTGTAATCACGCCGTTATTGTAGGTCCTGACATCGTTCACATCCGGCTGGGAGCCGTCCACAACGGCCTTTATCATGCGGATGCACTTCTGGTTCAGCACCACGCTGTCCTTTTTCAGTGAAAAGCCCATCTTGCCCTGCTGAATGTACTCCAGTGCCTTGCTGTCCGCATCCTGCCCGGAAATCAGCGGCCAGCTGCCCTGATAGGCCCCCATGCCGTCGATGACGCCATAGGCTATGCTGTCACAGGCCGCCACGATGATATCAAGGTTCTGCCCCTGATAATACTGGCTTATCAGCTTCTCAGCCCGCGCCCTGGCCTCCTTGCTGTCCCAGTTCTTGGTGGCGGTGGAATTGTAGTCGCTCTGGCCGGACGGCACCCGCAGCTGGCCATTGTCCAGATAAGGCTTCAGCTGGTCGAATGCCCCCTGGTACATCAGCTTGGCGTTGCTGTCCGTATCACTGCCGGAGAAAAACTCGATGTTGTATGGCCCGGCACCGGTCTGCAAATTCATCTTTTTGACGATGTACTTGCCCATGGCCTCCCCCACGCCATAATTATCAAAGGTTACAAAGTAATTGATGGCATCCGTATCCGCCGTCAGGCTGTCGTAGTCAATAATCGGAATTCCATTTTCCTTGGCCTCTGCCAGCGCCTTGGTAAAGTTTTTGCTCTCACCACCGGCCAGCACGATGCAGTCTGGCTTGGAATCCACCGCCTGCTGCAGACAGTCGGTCTGGGACTCATCCGTGTCAAACACATACAGATCCACCTTCATGCCATCCCTTTCCAGAGTTTCCTTCATCATCTGGGCTCCCTGGGTCCAGCGGTTCGGCTCGTGGGAAAAAACCATGGCAATATGCTTCTGCCCCTTGTCACTGCCACATCCGGCGGCAAACAATGCCCCCAGGCAAAGAAGGGCAAGAGCTATAAATAACGTAATCTTCTTCATCTTCCTGCCCTCCTTAAATCCTGAACTTGGCCGCTTCATCCTGCAAGGTCTGCGACAGCTCCGACAGCTTGTGGCTTGCGGAGGCCACCTCATCCATGGAGGCCGACTGCTCCTCGGTAGCCGCCGAAACAGACTCCGTTTCCGAGGCCACCTCCGTGCTGGCGGTGTGAATATTCTCCATGACGCCCACCAGCTCTTCCGCCTTGCCTGCCGACAGCCTTGCTCCCTGCAGTATGCCCTCGGCCTGCTCCGCCAGATCCTCTACAGCCTCCGTAATGGTCTTGAAGGCCTCTCCGGCATCGGCGATTACCGCCCGGCCGCTCTCCACCTTCTGGGTGCCATGCTCCATCCGCTCCACAGCCTGCTGGGTTTCCTTCTGGATGGAGGAAATCAGGGTCGCAATCTGCTGAGCGGCCTTGTCGGACTCCTCCGCCAGCTTCCTGACCTCCTCGGCCACTACCGCAAAGCCCCGTCCCGCATCACCGGCACGGGCGGCCTCAATAGCCGCATTCAGGGCCAGCAGGTTGGTCTGCCCGGCAATGTTGGAGATGGTGTCGGAAATCTGGCCGATTTCCGTGGAACGCTCTGCCAAAAGCTTGATAACCTCTGCGGACTGTGTAACGGAATCTGCAATCTCCGCCATCTGCTCCACAGCCCCCACAACGGAGGTGCGTCCCTTTTGGGCGATGCCGTCCACATGCTTGGCCGCGTCACTGGCGGTTTCCGCCCTCTTCTCGAAGCCGTGCAGCTCATCAGCCATGGCGTGAATCTCCGACATGGAGGTGCCTACGCTGTCCCCCTGCTGGGAGGCAGAAGCCGCCACCTTGCTGATGGAAATCGCCACCTGCTGGGTGGCCTGGGCGGACTGGCTGGCATTCTCCGTCAGCTGCCCCGCAAAGGAAGCTACCTGCTCCGCTGTTTCCTGAATGCTCTTGATCAGCTTGTGCAGATTCTCCACCGTATCCTTGTAGGCTCCGGTCAGGATGCCGAACTCATCCTGTGTTCTCACCTCTACAGGCACGGTAAGGTTGCCCTGGGCAACCTCCTTGGAAATCCCCATCAGATACGACACGGAGCTGTTGATGGACCTGCCCAGCGCACCGTCCATAAAGCCGGACAGCACCAGCACCACCAGCGTGGACACAATCAGCGTCACCTTGGCCTGCTCATAGCGGGCAGCTGCATCATTGACCTCCTGCTGAATAAAATCCTTGTGTCCATCAACAACCAGCCCCAGCTCCCAGTTGACCTCATTTTAAGCATTCTCCGTCTGGGCAATATGTAAAAGAGCCTCCTGGGCCTTGCCGGAGCCTACCAGCTTCTCCAGATTGGCATCCCCCTTGCGGTATGCCTCCCACTTCTGGCGCATCTGCCGGAAGGCCTCGCCCTTTTCCCCCTCCATGCTGCCCTCAATGTTATCAAAGGCAATGTCCAGCTGATTGCCCAGATTGCGCATCTCCTGCGCAGCATACACCTGCCCGGACAGGGTAGGCGCAGAGGCCATGGCATACTCGCACTGCCTGTACACGGAAAGGGAGCTACTGGCCTGGGACAGGGAAAGCACACTGTTCATGTGTTCTGTGGCAATCCTCATAGCCCCGTTGTTAATCTGGTAAAGATTGTACCCGGAATACACGCTCACACAGGCGAATATTCCGATCAGCACACCAAACACTGCATAGAGCTTCTGGCGTATTGTCATTTGGTCCATCTCAATTCCCCCTCATTTTAGTATTTATCTCCCATAAAATTATATAACATTTGCGACAACCCCTGCAATATCAAACGTTCAAATGCTACAATTTTACATATTTTTGCAACATTTATCAAAAATCTAATAAAAAAGATGCCGTATCCAGCCGGATTATTCACAACCGGGTACAGCATCCCCTCATTGATTATACAATTTTACTGCTTCACTGCCTTAATAGCATCAAAATACATTACCGAATCAATGGTATTGCTGCCGATGGTATTGCAGTAGATACCAAAATGCTTCACGCCGGACGGGTCAAAGGTGCCGCCGTTCTTGCCCTTGAAATCAGCAAACGGCAGGGTAATCACCTGTGCCTCCGTGGTCTTTGCCAGCTGGCTCAAATCCACCTCGAAATCCTCACCGTTGCTGTTCAGCTGGATAATCAGCTTCTGTCCCAGGCCATCAGGCTTTACCCAAAGCTGAACTGCATTGCAGCTGCTCCAGTCAGCATTCTTCAAGCTCTTGACGATGCCTGCGTAGCCGCCCTTGTTGATACTGTAGCGGAAGGCCAGGCCTGCCTCGCCGCCCTGCTTAACCTCCGAAAGCTGCGGCGTCACACTGCAGCCGGAGCCGGTGTTGGCATTGTAGGTGCCGCCCAAAAGGCCGTTGTCACCATAGTAGCTGTCAAAATCATCCACCAGCAGAGGATTCTGGGCAGGTGCCGGCATATTCAGCAGCAGAGGCACGCTGTCGGACACCTGGCCGTTCACTACCACCTCAAGGTCGGCCACCTGTGCCCCCAGGGCCCGCACATCATCTCCGGACAGCGCAGCTGCAGCCGTGCCGCCGGAAATCTGCGGTGAAAGCTCCCGCAGGATGCTTCCCGCCTTGTCCCTGATGACAAATTTCACATCAGCTGCCGCGCCGCCTAACCTGGCCTCCAGCTTCATGCCATCCAACACCCGCTCATAAGAGCCAGGCGTCAGCAGATAACCGTAGCCTTCCTTGGCAACACCGGCCGTTACGCCAACCTTCCTGTAGTCAGCAGAATCCTTCATGAACACAGATTCCGGCCTGTTGTAGAAGTCAATAAAGCCGTTGGCCAGCTCCTGGCCGCGCTTCTTCTCCACCATGTATGGCTGGTCAAAATTGGTATCGTCAAAATTTGCCCAGGTCAGGAAATACGCCATACTCTTTGGCGCAATCCTCTCCATCGCCTCATTCCACCAGTCAAGGCGGGTATTGTCCTTCACCACCAGCGCACTGCTGCCGTAGAGCATGCCGCACTCCGTTACAGCGGCTACCTTGTGATGCTTTTCCGCAAAATCCTGCACCACATCAATCGTCTTGGCAAAACCGTCCATCCAGGCGTCCTCTGCCGCCGGATCCCTGTGATACATATCAAAGCCTACCACATCAATAAAGGCATCCCCCGGATAGCGGGACAGGTAGTCGGCCTCATCCACCAGCGGGCCTCCCGGCGAATAAGCGTAGAGCAGGTTGTGCAGTCCCTTTACATCCCGGAGATACTCTACCGTGTAGCGGAACACGTTCCTGTACTCGCTCGGCGTACAGCTGGAGGCCCCCCACCAGAACCAGGAGCCGTTGTTCTCATGGAACGGGCGGAAAATCAGCGGAATATTGGCCGCCTGCAGCCTGCCGTCAAAATCTGCCACCATATCCAGATATGCCTTGTACATATCGTTCAGATCGCCCCCCGGCAGGATTCTCTGCATCACATTCCCCTCAAGATTATTTGGGGAGTAGCCGCTGAAATCGTACTTGCCATTGATCAGCGGACGCTTCTGCACCTCGGCAAAATTCGGCAGATGCATGGACATGGTGAGGATTGCCCCCTTCTGAGCCACCGGAATGTAGATATCCGCCAGCTTTTCAGACAGGGTAAGCCCCCGTGCCTTCTCATCATCCGTCAGGGCCAGCTCGTTGCCGGTCAGGGCCAGTGAATCCAGCCCCATCACCGCCGCATGATCACCCACCATATCCTCCGTATCGGAGGCACCCGGCAGGCTCTTGCCCACCTTCTTGTGCAGCTCATTCTGATGTCCGTAGAGAACCTTGTCGCTGTCGGCAATTCCCTGAAGGTAGGCAAAAAGCTGTGCCGCCTCCGGGGTCGCCTGAGCATCAACCAATCCAGCCTCTGCCGGAAGCTGAAGCTGGTTCAGCTGAACCCTGCCCTGCTTCTTCACGGCAGTCCGCACATCGACGTACCCATCAGGCAGCTTTTCCCCTGTCAGCTTCAAACCGTTTACAAAAAAATCTCCCTTATAATCCGTATTGCATCCTACAATGCTCAAACAGAAGTATGCCACCTTTGCCTCCACAGGCTTGAAATTTACCTGCACAGGCACGCATTTCATGCCGTTGCCTGCATCCCTTCCCTTGCTCAAATCCACATCAGGGCACAGATTGATAACCTCCTGCTCATCTGTAGACTTTACATACAGCTTCAGCTTGAAGCTGCCCTGGGTCATATTGTCAGGATTATAGTAGAGATTGAAGGAAAGGGTATTGTAACCGCTCAAATCAAGCTGCTGAGCCGCCGCTCCACCATTCTCCAGCTTCAGCTCGCTCCAGCCGTCATTGACATTGCCGGTAAAATCCGCACCAATGCGGATGGAGCCGCCAAAAGCACTGTCAGCCGCCATCTCCGGCTCACCGTTGTACGCCCAGACACCGCCGAACTTCCAGCCTGCCATATCCTTGCCTACATCCCACTGCACAGCCTCCGGTGCGGCGGCCTCTGCCATGCAGACAAGCTCCACCGGCAACACATCCTGGGTAAAGGCAGGCCCCATGGTCAGGATTCCTGCAGACAGCGTCAAAGGAATAATTTTCTTCAACCAATTTTTTCTCATTTAGCAACTCTCCCTTTTTATTTTCAGAATAGATTGGTATTTCTTCTTGTTTTACCCTCTTTTCGCTTTTATTATACTATTTCTCTATTTATTGTGTCAATAAAAGTTATATCTTTTATTTATAAAGAATTTTACTTTTATTTATATCAATAAATTCTTTTTTGGAAATCTCATCTCTTTTTGTTGACAATGTATTAATGCACATGTTATATTATAGGTGTCGATGAAATGATATGACTTTTAAATCATACGTCATGTTTTTATTGAGAAAAGGGGTTATTTGGATGAAAACTAACAAAAAACTTATGCTGGGTGTTTTATCTGCACTGATGATTGGCGCCACTACTTCAGCCTACGCCGCTCAGTCTGCCGAGGTACTCTACTCCGATGTACCGGCTGACCATTGGGCTGTACAGGCTATCACCGAGCTGAACAAGGAAGGCATTGTTACCGGCTTCGGCGACGGCACCTTCCGCGGCGACCGCGCTGTTACTCGTTATGAGATGGCACAGCTCATTGCCAGCGCCCGCTCCCATGAGAAGATGGCCAACAACGAGCAGAAGGCCATGATTGAAAAGCTGACTGCCGAATTCTCCGAGGATTTGGACTCCATCGGCATCCGCGTAACTAGACTGGAAGAAAAGTCTGATAATGTAAAGGTTAGCGGCGGTTTTGCCCAGAAGGTAATGCAGGGCATTAATGGCGGAAAGAGCTATTGGGAGAAGGCTCTGTGGCTGAATATCGACGGAACCATGTCCAAGGATTGGAAAGCACATGCTGGTTTGGATTGGAAATTTGGTGACAATACCTTCAATGGTGAAAAAGCAAATGTCAATGGCTCCGGCGATGACTATGTTGGTGCTGGCGGAAAGACAGATGTTGCAGGCTCCATCTGGGAACTCTACGCTAACGGCCCTGTAGCAAAGAATCTCAACATGAAGTTTGGTATCTTTGCACCTAGCCTGCAGAGCGGCTACGTAAGCAATGCCCGCGTTTCCGGTGCTGAGTTTGATTACAACGTAGACGACAAGACCACTGTTAAGGCCTATGGCGGTAAGCTGCACGAAAAAACTTGGGATTTGGCTATAGGTGGAAATCAGGGCTTTTTGCGTAATGGCGGCAAAGGAGCAAATGGTGGTAGCGATGACCGTGCAGATGATATCCCAACAGCTTATGGCTTATCTGTTGAACATAAGTTCAGCGATAAGTGGGCAGGCGGTGTCGGCTACTACAACTACAAGACACCGGCTTATGATAACGAGCGTTTGAACATTGGCCTTGTTGATGCCAGCTATAAGTTTGACGACAAGTGGGGCGCAACTGCATTCTACTCTCACGGCAACCGCGGTTATCAGAACAATGCTTATGATGTAAAGCTGACCTACAATGGTTCTCCTTGGGGTGGCAAGAAAATTGGCGGCTACCTCGGTTATCGTCATCTCGGCGCTGATGCCATCATCATGTCCAGCCTGGTACATGGCTCTGAGAAGGGCGGCGCTAAGGGTGTTGAGGCAGGTCTGTGGTATCGCTTCACTCCTAGTATTTTGTGGACCAACGACTTCTTCTTTGGCAAGGCCATTAATCAGGATCTCGTAGATAATGATACTAAGGGTAATCACGCTGCATACTTCTCTGCCCTGAACTTCACTTTCTAATTGAAATTTTCATCCAAAACATATATAGGAAATATAGACACTATGTATGCTAACGGCTGATTAGGAAATTCACAATAAATTATTACCTCCCGATGTTGACAGCGGTAGCACACACTGCCGCTGTCAATTTTTATGAACGCCTTTTTATGAAGGAGCTGATTTTTATGGAGGCGGTTGAAAGTTTCGTAGCCACTGACAGCAATGATTCACTGTGCATCACCACCTTTGGCAAATCCAGAAATAAACCGGGGCATTGCTGGGGGCCTGATGTACGCTCCTACTACCTGCTTCATTACATTGTTTCCGGCAAGGGCGTGTTCCAGACCTACGGAGCTGACGGCAAAACCTATAAACTGGAAGCCGGGCAGGGATTTCTGATTGAACCGGCCTATGTGACCAGATACGAAAGCAGTCAGGATGAGCCCTGGTCATATATCTGGGTAGGCTTCAGCGGAAGCAAGGCTCCTGACATAATCCGCGGCCTTTATATGAATCAGGATGCACCTATCTTCACCTGTTCAGAACAGCAGGGGGCACATCTCGTTGACTGTGTAGAAAAAATGCTGGCTCACAGAGATGGCAGCTTTACCAGTATATTTCGCCAGCTGGAATACTTTTACAGCTTTATCGCCACTCTGACGGAAAGCTCAAAGAATCCCGCTCCTGTTTAAAAGAACAATAATTACACCCACCAGTGCGTGGATTATATACGCTCACATTTGTCGGAGCAATTCAGCGTGCAGGATTTGGCTGACCACATAGGACTTAGCCGCACATATCTGACGTACCTTTTCAAGCATAATCTTCAGATGTCACCGCAGGAATACATCATCAGCAACAGGCTCAATCAGGCCTGCCGCCTGCTGGAATCCACCCAGCTCCCCGTTGAAGCGGTTGCCCTGCAATGCGGCTACGCCAGCAACAACACCTTCAGCAAATCATTCCAGAAAAATATGCTTATGTCCCCCACCGCCTATCGCCAATTCTGCAAAAAAAATAATACCTACCCGAATCCAAAAGAAAACCCGGCAGGTATTGAAAAATAGAAATATTTGTTATATAATGGACATGAAAAAGGTGCTACCGATAGACGGTTAGCCCGTGTTGGTTGGCAAAGATAGCCGCTCAATTAGGACCTGAGGCGGCTATTTTTGTTTATGGATATCTTTGCCGATTGTGTATCCTAACTGAATGGCGGCAACCACCAGACACAAGGTTCCGATGAGCACGCCGAGGATTTCAACTGACATGTCTATCACTTCCCTCCATCCGTGAGATTCCTTTTACAAGGTTTCTATGTAAACGGAGGGTCACAGTCCCTCCGGAGAGGGCTAACCGCCTACCGTATTGGTAGCACCTATTAAATTATAACAAATAAAAACTCTGTTTGCAACAGTTGCAAACAGAGTTTTTATTTTATGCGAAAATGCCGCTGGCACTGACAGCCGCCACAATGCGTTGCATATCCTCCTCGGACTGCACCAGAGCCATGCGCACATAGCCTTCGCCAGAAGGGCCAAAGGCACTGCCAGGGGTTACCAGCACACCTGTCTTATCCAGCAAATCCTTGACAAAGGCCTCGGAATCGGCGTACTGCTGAGGAATTGGTGCCCAGACAAACATGGTTCCCGGCGGCTTGTCCATCTGCCAGCCTGCGGCAATCAAGCCGTCGCACAGCACATCCCGGCGGCGCTCATAGGCGGCTCTTGTTTCTGCCACCACGGACTGATCGCCTGTTATGGCCTCAACGGCAGCAGCCTGAATCGGCAGGAACATGCCGTAGTCCATGTTGGATTTCAGGGTTTTCAGCATGCCGACAACCTTGCTGTTGCCTACACAATAGCCAATCCGCGCACCAGCCAGACCGTATGTCTTGGACAGAGAATTGAACTCCACACCCACATCCTTTGCCCCAGGTATGCTCAAAAAGCTCCCCCAGCTCCTGCCGTCAAATACCAGCTCGCTGTAGGCATTGTCATGGAGTACGATGATATCATATTTTTTGGCAAAGGCTACCAGCTCGTGATAAAATCTCTCCGGAGCCATAGCCGCAGTAGGGTTATTTGGATAGGACACCAGCATAAATTTTGCTTTCCTTGCCACATCCTCCGGAATATCCTGCAGCTGAATTACGTAGCCGTTTTCCTTTTTTTGCGGCATGTAGTAAAGCTTTGCACCTGCCAGCCGCGGCCCATCGGCAAAAATCGGATAGCAAGGGTCCGGCACCAGCATCACATCACCGGCATCCAGTATGGAAAGAGCAATATGGGACAGGCCATCCTGTGAACCCAGCAGGGAGCAGATTTCCGTGTTCGCATCCAGCGTCACGCCATAACGCCTCTGATACCACTGTGCCACTGCCTCCAGCATTGCCTGCGTGTCACTAATGGCATAGACATAGTTTTTCGGCTCCATGACTGCCTTGGCCAGCACCTCCATAATCCTTCTGGAAGGTGGAATATTCGGCGCCCCGATGCTCAGGTCAAATACCTCTTTTCCTTCTGCCAGACGGCTTTTTCTCATCTCGGCCAGACGGGAAAAAACACCCTCCCCGAACTGCTCCATTCGCTTTGCAAATTCCATCTACAGGACCTCCTTTTGTAATATCCTACGCAAAAAAAGGGACGATAGACATCGCCCCGTAACAATACTATTGATTATCCGACAAGGTACAAGTGATATACAATTGATGCATAATTGATACACAGTGGATAAATGGATATATAACCGAATCAGCAGGAACAAGAGGCAGGGCATGTACCATTGCAGGTAGATTGATGAACCTCGGTACTTAGCGATTCACAAGCCAAAGGCGCTGTGAGAGCTTAGTACCGCTAGGTTCATTGACTAGCGAGAGCGTGCCTGCAATGGTACTGCCCTGCCTCCGTCCTATCCGCTTATCTTATCTTAGCTTATCTTAGCTTATCTTAGCTTATCTTAGCTTATCTCAGCTTAGCTTATATTATCCTATATATCTTATCACACGACAATATTATTTGCCCCAGTTCTTGTTGAACAGATTGCTTACAGGCTTGTTCTCATAAATGCACTTGATGAAATCAGCCAGCATCGGAGCAAGGGAAATGCTGATAATCTTCTCGCACTTCTTCTTTGGATCAACCGGAATAGTATTGGTAATAACAAGCTGCTTGATGCAGGAATCCTGAA
>CAMFES010000036.1 GCA_945949525.1 uncultured Veillonellaceae bacterium | reverse complement strand
CGGCATGATTATCATCGCTTCCGCTGATGAGGCTGAGAAGATTAAGGCTGATTTGCAGTCCCGTGGTGAGGCCGTTTATGAAATCGGCAAGGTAACCCAGGGTGGTCATGAAGTAATTGTTAAGGGCGGCGTATTTGATGAGTAAGCATATTTTGGGTATTCTTTGCTCCGGTCGCGGCTCCAACATGCAGTCCATCATGGCGGCCATTGAGTCCGGGCAGATCAAGGCTGAAATCGGCATTGTCCTCACTGACAAGCCGGAGGCAAGGGCGTTGCAGGTGGCCGGTGAGGCCGGGATTAAGAGCGTCTGTGTAAACCGCAAGGAGTGCGCCAGCCAGCAGGAGTTCGAGGAAAAGCTGGTGGCGGAGCTGAGGGCCGCCAATGTTACATTGGTGGTGCTGGCAGGCTTTATGCGCATCCTCAGCCCGTATTTTGTGGATGCCTACAGGCATCAGATTCTGAACATCCATCCGTCCCTGCTGCCATCCTTTGGTGGCGCTCATGCCCATCGTGACGTGCTGGCCTACGGCACCAAGGTGTCCGGCTGTACTATCCACTTTGTGGACGAGGGCATGGATCACGGCCCGATTATTTTGCAGGACACTGTGCCTGTGCTGGACGGGGATACGGAGGAAACTCTGGCGGCCCGTGTGCTGGAGAAGGAGCATATTCTCTATCCGAGGGCTATAGAGCTGTTTGTTGATGGCAGACTGGAGCTTCTAGATGACCGGCATGTCCGCATAAAAGAATAATTTTACATATAAATGAGCAAAAGGAGATAACTACTATGAGAATCAAGCGTGCATTAATCAGCGTATCCGACAAGACAGGTGTAGTAGAGCTGGCGCAGAAGCTGCATGCGGCAGGTGTGGAAATCGTTTCCACCGGCGGCACCATGAAGGCTCTGAAGGAGGCAGGCATTCCTGTTACCTACGTCAGCGATGTTACTGGCTTCCCTGAGATTATGGATGGCCGCGTAAAGACCCTGAACCCTTATATTCACGGCGGCATTCTGGCTGTCCGTGACAACCCTGCCCATGTAAAGGCTATGCAGGAGCATAAGATTACCGGCATTGATATGGTAGTAGTAAATCTCTATCCGTTCAAGGAAACCATCTCCAAGCCTGATGTTACTCTTGCCGAGGCTATCGAGAACATCGATATTGGCGGCCCTGCCATGATTCGTGCTGCAGCCAAGAACTTCAAGTTCGTTACCGTTGTCACCAATCCTGCCCGCTATGACGAGGTTGCGGCCTGTGTGGCAAAGGACGGCTGCGTAGGCGGCATGCTCCGCATGCAGCTGGCACAGGAGGCATTCCAGCATACCGCGGAGTATGACAATTGCATTCAGAATTATCTGATGGAGCAGGTGAATAAGTAATGAATATTTTAGTAGTAGGCAGCGGTGCCCGCGAGCATACCCTGGTATGGAAGCTGGCACAGAGCAAGAAGGCTGATAAGATTTATGCCGTGCCAGGCAATCCTGGCATGGCGGAGCTGGCTGAGTGCGTTGAGGGTGTGTCCATTACGGACAATGCCGCCCTGGTGAAGCTGGCACAGGAAAAGCATGTGGAGCTGGCAGTGGTAGGCCCAGAGGTGCCGCTGACCAATGGCGCGGTGGATGCCTTTAATGCAGCCGGTATCAAGGCCTTTGGCCCTGTACAGGCAGCCGCCGAGATTGAAGGCTCCAAGTCCTTTTCTAAAAATCTCATGAAAAAGTACAACATCCCTACTGCCAAATACGAGGTATTTACCGAGGCTGAGGCGGCCAAGGCATATATCAGGGCAGAGGGTGCGCCTATCGTTATCAAGGCTGACGGCCTGGCAGCAGGCAAGGGCGTTATTGTTGCCATGACTTTGGATGAGGCTCTTGGTGCCATTGATGAAATCATGGGTGACAAGGCCTTCGGCAGCGCAGGCAGCCGGGTAGTGGTTGAGGAATTCATGGCTGGCGAGGAGGTTTCCGTGCTGTGCTTTACCGACGGCAAGACCATCCTGCCGATGGTTCCTTCTCAGGACCACAAGCGTGTCTTTGATAACGACCAGGGGCCGAACACCGGCGGCATGGGTGCCTATGCTCCTGCTCCTGTAGGCACACCTGAGCTTTTGGTACAGGTGCAGAAGGAGATTTTGGAGCCGACCATCAAGGCTATGGAAGCAGAGGGCCGTCTGTACAAGGGATGCCTCTATGCCGGGCTGATGGTAACTGAGCAGGGGCCGAAGGTAGTTGAGTTCAACGCACGCTTTGGCGACCCGGAAACTCAGGTGGTACTGCCGCTTCTGGAGAGCGATCTGGTTGAGGTTATGCTGGCATGCATCGACGGCAAGCTGGCTGAAACCGAGGTAAAGTGGAGCAAGGGTGCGGCTGTCTGCATCGTTATGGCGGCAGGTGGCTATCCTAAGTCCTACAACAAGGGCGATGAGATTAGCGGCCTTGCTGATGTGGCAGCTGATGGCAGCATGGTATTCCATGCCGGAACCTCTGCCAAGGACGGCAGAATTTACACCAACGGCGGCCGCGTGCTGGGTGTTGTTTCCAAGGCCGACGGCATCAAGGAGGCCGTTGACAAGGCCTATGCTGGTGTGGCGAAGATTTCCTTCAAGGATGCTCACTTCCGTCATGATATTGCCCATTGGGCTCTGGAAAGACTGGCAAAGTAATATAAAGCAAATATATTTGTAATAAAGCACTTATGAGGACTGGTTTGTTGGTTCTCATAGGTGCTTTTTGCTTAGTTATTTGCTATAATGTGTATTAGAGGAGAGAAAGATGGAAATAGTGGATCTTTGAGGTATGAGCATGATTGAGATAAATCAATTACGAAAGTATTATGAAGATGATGCTGTTTTTGTGACTGCTCATGCGGCAGAACGTTTCAGGCAACGAGGCATAACGATAAAAGATGTAAAAAATGCGGTTGTGCATGGAGAAATTATTGAGCAGTATCCTGATGATTATCCCTATCCTAGTTGCTTGATATTGGGAATGTCCATAATGCACAAGTATATGCATGTGGTGATGAGTGATGAGGGTACGGCGAGCAGGATTATAACAGCATATTTTCCTGACCCCATGAAATGGGATTTTGATTTTAAGAAAAGGAAGGATGGTGTTTAGGATGCGCTGTTTGGTTTGCAGGAATGGTACAATGCATAAGGACTTAGGGACATATTTTACCCAGTTGAAAAACTGCTATGTGATTATTGAGAACGTTCCCTGCTGGAAATGCGACCAGTGCGGAGAAATTGTGTATTCAGCATCTGTATTGGAAAAAATTGAGGAGATTTTGGAAAAGGTGGAGAAGGTTGCCAGCAAGATTTTTATTATGGATTATGCGCAGGCAGCGTAGATGTGATTTTGGCTGGCGGATGAAGGAAAAGTCCAGTAAGGACGATGCAAGTTTTATATTTGTATTAGAGTACTTATGAGAACTGCTTTGTTGGTTCTCATAGGTGCTTTTTCTATTTCCACAAAAAATTCAGCCAATGTCTTGCTAGGGGGGGCAGATGTGGTATGCTAGTGTACAGGTAGTATTTACTACAAAATTTGGGGAGATGATTAGTACATGAAACTTTCGCAGAAAAGAGTGATTGCAGCATCTTTGCTTGCTGTAAGCGTAGCTGGCGCAACAGGGATTGCTTGTCAGGCTGAGGCAGCGGATTTGGCAAAGAATCAGCTGCAGACCAATCAGGCAAGGGAGGACTTGCGCAGGGATGTTACGGTCATTCAGGAACGTACCCAGCAGGAGGCAAAGCCGGTTGATTTGCGTGATTTAAGAGTCACTGTCAACAAGGTGATTTTCCAGCAGAATGACAGCATATCTGAAGACAACCTTCGCTGCTTGCTTCCGGCATTAAAGAAGGACAAGGTAAATATTTACCTGTTGTCCAAGGAAATCCAGCTTGCCAATGACAATTGCGGCGTGAAGCTGAATGCGGATTTCCGCCGTGCAGGTGCAGATTCCTATGATGTGTATGTGAGCGTTGTGCCTCAGAAGCAGGAATTTGCCAGCATTACTATTGCCAACAATGGCACCGGGTATGATACCGGGGAATGGCGTGCCACTGCCAGCTATGTGGATAAGAATGTAACAGGCAATGGTGATACCCTGGGTGTAGCGTATGTGACAGCCCCGGGCCACTGGGATAACGTACAGCAGGCAGCAGCTTCCTATAGATGGCTGCTTCCGTCTGCTCATGATACTGTGACCTTTACTGCCAGCTACTCAAAGGTGGATTTGGGCAATGTCATGAACAGCAATATGCCATTTGATTTGACTGCCAATGGTAAAGGTACTGCTGTGGGGCTGCATTATCAGCACAATCTGAAATATGCAGCTAACCAGAAGGATTTTATAGATTTTGGTTTTGATTACAAGAAGTACGATAGCGATTACAGTATTTTGGGCACAAGCCTGGATGCGCCTGATTACAATGTAAAGGTGCTTTCTGCCACTTATGTACATAGTGAGCGTCAGGCGAATCAGGCGTTTACATGGCATGGTGGCATTGTCACCAATGTAGGCGGCATCAACGATGAGTATCTGAGAAATGATGGCAGCGACAGCCATTTCAATTTGTTGAAGGCAGGTATGAACTATCAGTACCGCACCGAGGATGATTGGATTGTAGGAATCCGTGCCAATGCCCAGTATTCCAGCAACAAGGTCGTAAGCTCCGAGCGTTTCGGCCTGGGCGGTCAATCTTCTATCCGTGGCTTCAATGAAAGGATAATTTCTGGGGATAAGGGCGTTTCAGGTTCCTTGGAGTTTATGTCACCGCAGATTATCAAGAATGGCCGCATGTACATCTTTACCGATATGGGACAAATCAGCAGCAATCAGAATAACAGCAGCAGTCGAAATCTGTCCTCTGCCGGTATCGGCTTCCGTTTTAGCGATCCGGTGAACTTCTGGAGCATTGACTTGTCTTATGCCAAGATTTTGCAGGGCTTCGATGAGAACAATGAGCCGAATAATGCCTATAAGCGTTGGAATTTGATGGCTACTAAGACATTCTGATAGAAGGGAAGGATGAGTTTATGAAATTCAGCAGTTTGAAGAAAAAAGCGGCAACATCAGCTTTGGCTGCGTTGGTAACAATGGCATTGGGCAGTGGTTCTGTATTTGCGGCAGCCGGTATGCCTACCGGGGGAATCGTTGTTTCTGGCAATGTGACAGGTATTACAGATGGTACAGTTGCTAGCGATGGAACTTTGGTTGTAAAAGAAAATAGTATTGTTAATTGGAATGATTTTAGCATTGCGGCAGGTAATACATTAAATGTAAACACGGCGGGTGGTGCATTGTTGAACCGCGTGACAGGCAATAATTTATCTGAAATCATGGGCACGTTAAATCAGATAGGGTGCAATCCAATGTTTTTGGTAAATCCGAATGGCATTTTGGTAGGGGCAACTGCCAAAATTAATGCTTCGGAATTGATTTTGTCTACATTGGATATGGGAGATGATGGTAATTTTGTAAGCGGTCAATATAATGAAGGTCAGTGGGGACAATTCAATGATGGAGTGAAAAAGGGAAAAATAACTTTTGCACCAGGCGCAGTAGTTAATTTTCAAAAACCTGTAGATGGTGATGGCAATAAGACTGGTAATGATGGCATGTTCTCTGTATGGGGAGGCAGTATTGAGGTTGCAGACGGTGTAACCTTCCAGGTTGACTCAACTGACAAGGGGTTAGGGCAGGATGGAAAACCAATTACACCAGATGTTGATTTTATAGCTACAAATGGATTTTATGTATATGAAAGTGGCAATATGGAAGTCGCCCTTATGCTGGTAACACTTTGAACTTTGCAGGCTCTCTTTCTGGTGCAGATAAGGTTCGTATGATTGGTCATGATGTGACTTTAAGCGGCAAGATTATTGTTCCTGATACTGTTGATGGTGATGTGAGTATCATTGGAACGGAATCGGCTACTATGCAGGGGAATAACTTGAATAAATTTATATCATGGAATCATGATGAAAATAATGAAACCTATGGAACGGTAAATATTACTTCCACCGGTAAGATTAGCGGTGCTGATACCGGCATTGATGTGGTAGGTGGCAAGACTACGGTGGCTGGGCAACTGAAAGGACACAATGTAGGTTTGTGGGCTGTAAAATATTATAATTCTGATCCTAATGATGAATGGGATGGTCTTAACGTTAGACCAGCCAATGTACTGAACATTCAGTCCGGTGCAAAGATTGAAGCTGTCAAGAGAGCAGGTGATGAGACTGGCGATACTGGCAATGTTTATTTAATGGGCAGCGCGATTAATAATGCTGGCACGATCATTGGCAATATCACCAATGTAGGCAACATCAACAATGGTTCTTTTACCTTGGATCAGGTATCTTTGGAGGAGGGCAAGAATAAGGCAAATGAAATTCTGAGTAATAATGCTGATTTTGCTTCTCAGAAGGATAGCTTTGTGGCACTGGCAGAGGCTCTGAATAAAACTGACAAAACCATGGATGAAAAGATTTCAATGGTTGCCGGTATTGTTGTGACGATTGCTGATGATAAGACTGTCAAGGATAGCTATGCTTTGACACATGCAGTTCTTAGCACCTTTGAGGGCACTAAGGGCGATGTAGAGGCATCTGATAATTCCGTTAATGTTACGGCTTCTGACAAGTCAGCTTCTGTTGAGGCGAGTGCCCCTGATGCATCAGCTCCGATAGTTGCAGATGAGGTTCAGGATGTAACTATTTCTGAGTGATTGCTCAACTATTAGGTGATTACACTTTGTCACACTACAAGATGAAGTAAATGTTATAAAGCACTTATGAAAGCTATGCTATTGGTTTTCATAGGTGCTTTTTTATGCAGGCCTGATTTGCTTTCGGTCAATGCAAAAAGGATAAAATAATAGAAAATATATTGCAAATTACATTTGATTGCTATACAATTAAGCGTGGGAGGGGATGTCTTTGATGCGAGGACGAAGAAGCGGCATCTGGGGATTGCTGTGTATTTTCTTGATGGCGGGGCTGGGGATAGCCTTGCATATTTATGATATGATGTCTCCAGGGAGGGTGCTTACCATATATTGCTGGGACAGTACCTTCAAGGATATTTTGGCGAAGTATTATCCTGCCTACAATCCTGAGACGGAAATGCTCGGGGATGTGGAGGTACATTGGGTAATTCTGCCCAATGATAATAGTGTTTATCAGCGCAATCTGGATAAGGCTTTGTTTGATAATGACAAAGCTAATTCCAATGACAGTGTGGATATGTTTCTGGTGGAAGCTGATTGTGTGCGCAAATATACTGACAATGATTATGTGGCGATGGATATAGAGAGCCTGGGCATAGCTGAGCCGGAGCTGTCCGGGCAGTTTGCTTATACGTGGCAGCTGGCAAGGGATGGCAATGGCCACATACGCGGCATTACCTGGCAGGCAACGCCGGGGGTGATGATTTATCGCCGGGATATAGCCCGGTAGGTGCTGGGCACTGACAGGCCGGAGGAGGTTCAGAGGTATGTAGCGGATTGGCATGCCTTCAACCAGACGGCAGCCAGGATGAAGAAGGCAGGCGTTTCCATGCTGGCAGGGTATCTGGATACTTATCGCGTATTTTGGTAAGGCGTGAAAAGGTCCTGGCTTAACAGCGATAGCTTCCTGGTGGTTGATGATAACATGGAAAAATGGCTGGTGCAGACCTGGGAGTTTACCAGAAATGGGTACAATCATCCCTGTAGGCTTTGGAGCGACGGGTGGCAGAATCAGGTGCGGCTCAATACATTTTGCTATTTTGGGCCTTCCTGGTTGATTCAGCATGTTCTTTTGGTACAATGCCTTTATGCTTTCTATGCTGCTGATGTCGGTACCGCTGCAGCTTCTGGCATGCAATATTCTGGTGGGCTGTACCTGCAAGGTGGTGCGGATGATTCTGCTGGTGAGCCTGCTGCTTTTTGTGCTGGCTTGTGCAGAGGAGCTGCTGGATATGGGCTTGTTTGAGGCTGTCAGGGTGGGCAGCTACTGGTGGTCCAATCTCGGCCTTGTGGTGATTTCTATATTCCTGTATCGGCAGGGACGGCAGGAGGCCTACTGCCGCAGCCTGTCCTGGCCTATCATGGCCACGGCGCTGGCAGGGATTGCCATAGGCGTTGCCTGGCAGTACGGCCTTGTGGATTATCCGCTATGGGGGCGAGGAATTCATGGTACTGTGCTCCCAGTACGGCTTGGAGGAGGCATGGCAGCTGGCGGAGCAGATACGTATGGATTTGGAGGAAGCGGTTATTTTGGAGGACAGGCAGGTTACATGCAGTGCAGACATAAGCTGCTGGCATACGGGGGCAGGTAATTCGGTGCAGCAGCTGCAGAAAAGGGCGGATGATGCCCTGTACTACGCCAAGAACAACGGGCGCAACCGCTGCGTGCTGGAAAAAAAGCTGCTGTAGCCGAAGCTGTTGGAAGGGAATCTGCCGGAAGGAAAGTTATCCTGAGCCGGGCAAAATAAGGTAAACAGATTTGTTATAGATGTTGTATCTTCTATATGAATTTTGTATACATGTCCAACGACTGCGGATATGTGTTGACAAATGCCATACATGGTTGTAAAATAGTCCTATAATTGCATAACAGATATTTGAGCAGGACAATGGAGTCTTAGATGGCTTTCCTTGTCCTGCTTTTTTGTTCTTAGTTTTCAGTTTTCAGAGGGGATGATGTGTATGGAAGAGCTGCTGGCGCACAAGGAAGAAATCAACCGCCTGATGGCGCGATACGGTGTCAAGTTCGGCATTTACAAAAACGGTACATTCAAGGAAAGGCTTTTTCCCTTTGACCCTATTCCACGGGTGATTTCTGCCGATGACTATGACAGTTTGGAAAAAGGACTGGTACAGCGGGTGATGGCGCTGAATCTTTTCCTGAAGGACATTTATTCTGAAAAAAAGATTATCAAGGACGGAGTTGTGCCGGAGGAGTTTGTCTATCGCTCTCCGGGGTATCTGGCCCAGTGTGAGGGCATCATGCCCTCCAAGGGAGTATACAGCCACATTTCAGGAATAGATTTAGTATTGGGCAAGGATGGTGTGTGGTATATCCTTGAGGACAATCTGCGCATTCCTTCCGGTGCTTCCTATCCTTTGATAGCCAGGAATCTCTGCCGCCGCTGCAGCCCTGAAACCTTCCGTCAGAACCGTGTGGTGGATAACCGCAACTATGGCCAGCTGCTGCGGGAAACCATGGATTATGTCAATACCGGCGGCATCAATGTCATCTTTACGCCGGGGCGCTACAATGCGGCCTATTTCGAGCATTCCTTCCTGGCAGAGCAGACTGGTGCGGTGCTGGCGGAGCCTGATGATTTGTTTGTCAGCAATGACAAGCTGTATTATCGGGGCAATCACGGCACCATACAGGTGGGAGCCATTTACCGCCGTATCAGCGACGAGTACCTTGACCCCCTGTGCTTTGAACCTACCTCACTGATTGGCGTGCCGAACATCATGGAGGTTTACAAGGCCGGAAATGTGGGGCTGATGAATGCACCGGGCAATGGTGTGGCTGATGATAAAGGCATTTATTATTTCGTGCCGAAGATGATTAAGTATTATCTGGATGAAGAGCCGATTTTGAAGAATGCGCCAACCTTCCTGCCTTTCTATGAGGAGGACATGAAGTATACCATTGACCACATGGAGCGTCTGGTTATCAAGGATGTGGCCGAGGCCGGCGGTTATGGCGTTATTTTTGGCAGGGATTTGACCCGCGAACAGCTGCAGGATTTGCAGGAAACCATCAGGAGGGAGCCGCGTCGGTTCATTTCCCAGGAGGTAATAGATTTTCAGGATTTGGCAATCGTGGAGGGCAGCACTACTGTTGAGCGCAAGGCTGATTTGCGAGCTTTCGTACTGGCAGGGGAAACAACCCGTGTATGGCCAAGCGGCCTGACGCGTTTTTCCAGGCGGCCTGACAGCTTTGTAGTCAACTCATCCCAGGGAGGAGGATTTAAAGACACATGGATTTTATCTCATTAAGCAAGACAAACAGGTTATTCTGGCTGGGGCGCTACTATGAGCGGGTTTCCCTTTCTATCCGTCACATGATGGGAGCCTATGATGCCATGATTGATACCAATACCTTTGATTATGCAGAATATTGCAGGCAGATAGGTATTTTCAATAAATACAATAGCGTGGAGGATTTTTTCCAGCACTATATCTTCGATATAAATGACCCTGATTCTATCAGGAGCGCGGCGGAGCAGATGCTGGGCAACGGCATGGTGCTTCGGGAAACTATCGGTTCCAGCACGCTTGCCTACCTGCAAATGGCGGTGTATACTCTTGATGAAGGTGCAGATGATGATGTAATCGGCCTGAAGCTTCTGCAGGTGCTGGACAATATCATGGCCTTCCGTGGCAGCTATGATGATTTTATTGCCGAGGATGCGGTGCGCAACACCATAAAGTGCGGTGCCAGCGTTGAACGCCTCAGCTATACGTTGCGCACTGGGCTGAGGGAGGAATTTTTGCTGGAGGAGCTGCAGAAGCTGCAAAAGCGCCTGACCTGGAGCAATCTGCAGACGGCGGCCCTGCCACTGCAGAGCGTCATCCGCATGGAGCGCATACTGGACGGCAGGAATCCTGAAGACGAGATATCCAGGGAGGATTTTCTCAATGCGGTAGAAGGACTGTTTCTGGTGTAATTGGTGTAATTGGTGCAATAAATAAGCAAACTAATAAGCAAACTAATTAAGGTGGGGAGCCGGAGGCGATGTCATGCAGAAGCTGAAATTCTTATTTCTGACAAAGCTGGATTTTTCCAGCATGATAGGAGAGCATCATTTTGTGCTGCGCTGCGTGCCTCAGGTTTTGCCTGAGCAGCAGATGATAGAGCTGGATATGAAGGTGATGCCTCAGTCATGTACCGGCATGTTCAGCACTGACAGCTTTGGCAATCAGGTTTTTGCCGGCAGCCTGCTGGCTCCCCACAAGTTTTTTTATTATCGCGTCAACGGCGAGATTGTGCGTAATGACGCAGAGAAGCGGCCGGAAGCTGCCGCGCCGTATATGCGGTATCCTACGAAGCTGACCAGTCCCTCGGATGAGATTCGGCTGTATGCAGATGAGCTGTGGCAGCATGAGCTGAAGGATTGTCAGGGAGATAATTATGCAGTTGCCTCCCGCCTTAGCGATGTCATATACAGAACTTTTGCCTATGCACCGGGAAGTACCAATGTATATACGACGGCGGCAGAGGCTTTCCAGCAAAGAAGCGGTGTGTGCCAGGATTATGTACATGTTTTTCTGGCTATAGCCAGATTGTATGGTATACCTGCCCGCTATGTCAGCGGCCTGCCTTTGGGCGATGGCGCTACCCATGCCTGGGTGGAAATCTGGCATGATGGGCTGTGGTATGGGCTGGATCCTACCCGTGGATGCCTGGCGGATGAAGGGTATATCAAGCTGAATGTAGGACGAGATTTTAATGACTGCCCCATCGAGCGTGGTGTGTTCCGGGGACAGGCAAATCAGCTTCAGACCACCTATATGAAGGTGGATATTTTGTAGTGGATTAGACAGGGTATCGAAGGTTTGGATATGATTGAGTATATTGTATGTTATATGCCTGTGTAATGTACTTGCAAAAAATATAGATGAGGATTGTGATGTTGAATGGTTGAAGATGTGGTAAGGCTAAAATTGCCAGTGAGCGAGGAGCTGGCAATTCAGAAGAATGTAATCACGGGTGAAAAAGGTCCTGGTAAGCGTATCTGTGTGATTACCGGCACCCATGGAGATGAGCTGGAGGGGCAGTATGTGGCATGGCAGCTGGCCCGTATTCTTGAGGAAAAAAAGGCAGAGCTTTCCGGCAGTGTGGAGATATATCCGTCCCTGAATCCTATGGGCATCAGTACCATATATCGGGGACTGCCGGGCTTTGATCTGGACATGAACAGGATTTTCCCCGGCAGTGAAAATGGTTCTATGTATGAGTATGTTGCCAGAAAGATTGTGGACGATATTCAGGGGGCTGATTTGGCAGTGGATATCCATGCCAGCAATATTTTTCTGAGGGAGATTCCCCAGATTCGCATCAATGAGCTGACGGCGGACAAGCTGGTGCCCATGGCCAGCCACATGAACATGGATTTAATCTGGGTACATAGCGCGGCTACAGTATTGGAAAGTACGCTGGCCTGGAGCCTGAACAGCATCGGCACGCCGTGTCTGGTGGTGGAAATGGGAGTGGGCATGCGTCTTACCAAGGAGTATGGTGACCGCCTTACCAGGGGCATCCTGGCCACCATGACCAAGATGGGGATGCTGCCTGAATATAAAGGGACGATTCATCAGCCGATAATAAGTCATGACGGCAATGTGGGCTATATCAACGCCAACCAGTCCGGTATCTTTATGCCGGAGGCAAAACACGCCCAGTATCTGAAAAAAGGGCAGCTGGTGGGTGTGATTGCAGATCCTCTGACCGGAGAGATAAGGGAAGAGCTTCGGAGTCCGAACTACGGCTTGCTGTTTACCCTGCGGGAGTATCCTGTTACCCTGGCAGGCTCCCTGATTGCCAGAGTTTTGGAGGTGTAAGGAATGGAAAAAAAGACAATATTTACATTTTCAGCTCTGCCATATAGACAGAAAATTCCTGTGGATGGCTATTATTTTGGTGGTCAGGCCAAGTCGCTGGCCATTGTGGGGTCGACCAGAGGTGATGAATATCAACAGATTTTCGTGTGCGGACTTCTGATTCAGGCTTTGAAGAAGCTGGAGGAGGCAGGGGATTTTGTTAACGATGCAGGTGTGGTGGTCATCCCTAGTGCCAGCCAGTTTTCTATGAACGTAGGCAAGAGGTTCTGGCCGATGGATAACACTGACATAAATCGCATGTTCCCGGGCTATGACCAGGGGGAAACGACCCAGCGGCTGGCAAACAGTATTTTTGAAGAGGTAAGAAGCTATGAGAACGGCATACAGCTGGCCAGCTTCTATCTGCCTGGAGAGTTTGTGCCCCATGTGCGTTATATGAATACCGGGTATCACAAGTCTGATGACGGCATGGCTTTTGGGCTGCAGTATCTCATGACACGGGAGCCGGCACCTATTGATACCACCACGTTGAACTACAACTGGCAGGTTTTTGGCTCCAATGCTTTTTCTATCTATGCAAAATCTACTGACAGGATTGACCCAAAGGCAGCCAGGCGGGTAGTGGCGGCCATTCTTCGCTATATGCGCTACAAGGGCATGCTGAAGGCGGAGCTGAAGCTGCCTGCCGGGCGGGAAACTGTGATGATTGACGGGGCAGACCTGCGGAAAAAACTATCCGGGGCAGGTGGCTTCGTGCATTTCAATCTCAAGGTGGGAGATTATGTGGACGAAGGGACTGTTGTGGGACAGATTTTTGACCCGTTTACGGCAGAGTGCCTGGAGGAGCTGAAGTCACCATGCTCAGGCCAGATTTTCTATGTGCGCTCGGAGCAGGTGGCGGTGGCAGAGCATGAGCTGATGTTCAGCGTAACGCCTATTGAGCAGGTAGTTGTTATCTGACGTACGCAGCAGCATACGTTATGGGAGGTATTTTGCACAGGAATATATTTTCAGAAGAATACCTTTGAAACAAAGAAAGGCTGGCATGCAGATTGATTTGCAGGCAGCTTTTCTTTTTTTTATACACAAATCATGTAATTTGTGATAGAATATACCCTGTATTTGTGTGTGACTAAGGAGGCATATATGGAAAAGCGTACAGGAGCGGCCCAGAAATCACGGCAGGCCCATAAACCGCCCCAGCGGAGCAGCGGCAGCCGTATTCTCCTCATCATCGCCGTGGTGATTACGGTGATGATTGTTGGTGTGGGCTGTGGTTTTTTAACAGCTACCTTAAATACCAAACAGGATCTGGAGGATGTAAGGCCGGCGGCTTCCTCCCAAATTTACGATATTAACGGCAATGAGCTGGCCAATGTTCACGCAGAGCAGAACCGTGTGCCGGTAAAAATCAGCCAGGTGCCGGAGCATCTGAAGGATGCGTTTATTGCTGTGGAGGATGTGCGTTTTTATGAACATTCCGGTGTGGACCCTAAGGGCATCATGCGTGCTGTCTTTGCCAATATCACCAACAAGGGAGTGGCTGAAGGTGGCTCCACCATTACCCAGCAGCTGGCTAAGAATGCTTATCTGACCCAGGACAGAACCTATAAGCGCAAGATTCAGGAGGTTTTTCTGGCATTGCAGCTGGAGCGGAAGTATACCAAGGATGAGATTCTTGAGCTTTATCTGAACCAAATTTACTTTGGTCAGGGAGCCTACGGTGTTCAGGCGGCAGCCAAAACCTATTTTGGCAAGGATGTCAAAGATCTGGATTTGAATGAATGTGCCATGCTGGCAGGTATTCCCAAAAGCCCAAACTATTTTTCTCCGCTGAATAATTTGCAGGCAGCCCAGGAGAGAAAAGCAGTTGTGCTTGACCAGATGGCCAAGTACGGCTACATCAGTGCTTCTACGGCAGCCAAGACCAAGGCGGAAAATATGAATCTGGTGAAGCCTCAGAAGCAGGATACTGGTGGGCTGGCTTCGTATTTCATTGATTATGTAACTCAGCAGATGATAGAGAAGTACGGTGCGGATGCCGTATATCAGGAAGGCCTGAAGATATATACCACCCTGGATGTGGATATGCAGAAGGCGGCGGAGGCGGCCATGCAGAATCTGCCGGTTCATTCCACTGACGGCAGTGGCAACAAGCAGCCTCAGGCGGCACTGGTGGCTATCGAGCCGTCTACAGGCTACATCAAGGCCATGGTGGGGGGACGCGGTACGGATCAGTTCAACCGTGCAACCATGGCTGAGCGTCAGCCAGGCTCTTCTTTCAAGCCATTCGTGTTTGCGGCGGCGCTGGAGAACGGCCTGACCCCTTCCTCCACGGTGGAGGACAAGCCTATCAATATCGGCGGCTGGCAGCCGCAGAACTACAGCCGCAACTTCAACGGCACTGTGAACATGCGCTATGTGGCGGAGCAGTCCCTGAACGTGCCGACTGTCAAGATTGCCCAGGAGGTAGGCATGGAGAAAATCATCTATCTGGCGGAAAAGATGGGCATCTCCACCTTCGTCAAGGATGGCCGGGCCAATGATATGAATTACGCGGTGTCCATCGGCGGCATGACCAAGGGCGTAACGCCTCTGGAAATGACCAGCGCCTATGGCACCTTTGCCAACGATGGCGTCCATGTGGAGCCGGTGGCTATAGTCAAGGTGCTGAACCAGAAGGGTGAGGTGCTGGAGGAGGCACATCCGAAGTCGGAGCAGGTGCTGAAGAAATCCACTGCCAACAATCTGACCAGCATGCTGATGGGGGTTATTGCCCGCGGCACCGGCACAGGGGCCAATATCGGTCGTCCGGCAGCCGGCAAGACAGGCACTACGGACAACTATCAGGATGCCTGGTTTGTAGGCTATGTGCCTGACCTGGTGGCAGGCGTCTGGGTGGGCTGTGATGACAATGCCCGCATGGGCAGCATGACGGGCGGCACCACACCGGCCACCATCTGGAAGGCCTTTATGTCCAAGGTGGTGCAGACCATGCCGAACAAGAACTTTAACGGTGCGTATCTTACCGAGGTGGAAAAGCCTGTAAAGCTTGAGGATAAGGACAAGAAGGACGCCAAGGACAAGGACGACAAGTCAAAGAATGCGTCCAAGGATGCCAAGCCACAGGAAAAGGGAACGGCGGATGGTGGCAATGCACCTGCCGCACCGGCCCAGGATGCGGCTCCTGCCCCGACAGCGCCTTCACCGGTGCCTGGTGGCGGCGGCAAAAAGTCCAACTAATATGATAGGAGAGATAGAGCAAAGTGACTACCAGTATTTTTGATGTTCTGAAGGAACGGGGCTACATAGCCCAGTGTACCAACGAGGACGAGGTTCGCAGCATGCTTGCCAATGAGAAGGTGACCTTTTACGTGGGCTTTGACCCTACGGCGGACAGCCTGCATGTGGGACACTTCCTGGGACTGATGGTGATGGCGCACATGCAGAGGGCCGGTCATCGGCCTATCTGCCTGGTGGGTGGCGGCACCGGCACTGTAGGGGACCCGTCAGGCCGTACCGACATGCGCAAGATGCTGACGGATGAGGATATTGAGTACAACTGCAACCGCTTCAAGGAGCAGATGGCAAGGTTTATCGACTTCAGCGATGACAAGGCGCTGGTTGTCAACAACGGCGACTGGCTGAGAAAGCTGAACTACATCGAGCTTCTCAGGGATGTGGGGCCTCACTTCACTGTCAACCGCATGCTGGCGGCTGAGTGCTACAAGAACCGCATGGAGAAGGGGCTGACCTTCCTGGAGTTCAACTACATGATCATGCAGTCCTATGATTTTCTGGAGCTGCACCGCCGTTACAACCTGAAGCTGGAGATGGGCGGCGATGACCAGTGGTCCAACATCATCGGCGGCGTGGAACTGACCCGTCGCAAGACCGGGGATGCGGTGTACGGCCTGACCTTTACCCTTCTGACCAAAAGCGACGGGCAGAAGATGGGCAAGACGGCTGGCGGCGCATTGTGGCTGGACAAGGAAAAGACCTCTGTGTATGATTTTTACCAGTATTGGCGCAACGTGGATGATGCGGATGTGGAGAAGTGCCTGGCGCTTCTGACCTTCCTGCCGATGGATGAGGTGCGCCGCCTGGGCAGCCTGCAGGATGCGGCCATCAACGAAGCCAAGGCTGTGCTGGCTTATGAGGTGACCAAGCTGGTGCATGGGGCGGAGGAGGCTGACAAGGCCAAGGCTGCGGCAGAGGCAGTGTTTAGCGGTTCCGGCTCCAATGAGAATATGCCGACTATTGAGCTGGCTGGTGAAGGGGTTGGCAGGAAACTGCTGGATATCCTGGTGGCTGGCAAGGTATTTGCTTCCAAGGGCGAGGGACGACGCCTGATTCAGCAGAACGGCTTGTCACTGAATGATGCCAAGGTGGCTGATGCTGACTACGTGCTGGCGGATGGGGATTTCCATGATGGGGAGGCCATTGTCAAGAAGGGCAAGAAGAAGTTCTACCGGCTGGTGAAGTAGCTATCAATAGCTATATATAGCTACATAAACTATAAATAGCTACCAATAGCTACATATAATTACGTTAATCTTAATACCATATTAATTTGATTTTATATACAAGAAAAAAGGAGCATGAATATTAATGTCAGGACATTCTAAATGGGCAAATATTAAACGTAAGAAGGGTGCAAATGATGCTATCCGCGGCAAGATTACTACGAAGATTGGCCGCGAGATTACCATTGCCGTGCGCATGGGCGGTGCTGACCCTACCGGTAACATGCGCCTGAAGCTGGCTCTCAGCAAGGCAAAGTCCAACAACATCCCGAAGGATAACATCAACCGCGCTATCCAGAAGGGACTGGGTGCTTCCGATGGCAGCAACTATGAGGAGCTGACCTATGAGGGCTATGGCCCGGGCGGCACGGCAATTCTTTTGGATATCCTCACTGACAACCGCAACCGTACAGCTGCGGATATCCGTCATATTTTCTCCAAGCATGGCGGCAATCTGGGCGAGTCCGGCTGCGTAAGCTGGATGTTCAAGAAGAAGGCTGTCTTTGTGGTGGAGAAGGAAACCTTTGATGATGAGGACGCACTCATGGAGCTGGTGCTGGAGGCTGGTGCCGATGACCTGAAGAGCGAGGACGATGTATTTGAGATTACTGCCGAGCCGGAGGCATTTGATGACATTGAGGCGGCTCTCGGGGAGAAGGGCATTGAAACTGTGTCTGCCGAGGTTACTATGGTGCCTGATAATACCGTGAAGGTTGAGGGTGATGCCGCTGTGAAGATGCAGAAGATGCTGGATGCACTGGATGAAAATGATGATGTGCAGGAAGTGTATGGCAACTACGAAATGGATGAGGAGTAAGCTCCTGAAATAACAGCTGCAATATATCCGCGATAGATTCGCAAGAGATTTGTAAGAGATTTGCAATGGGCTTGCGATAGATTTGCAATATAACGCGAGCAGGGTATGGTAGCCTCGAAAACCCGCTCTCGCTCTTAGTCGTGCCTCACGCTGCTAAGCTCATGCTTCGCTGGTGCTGGCATTCGCTAAGAAGCGAGGCGCGACAAAGGTTTTCTCCGGCTACCGTACCCTGCTCTTGCTTTAGTGCCATACGCACATTTCTTTAGCGGTTTTCACTGCAAGTACGTTGCGGTAATGTGTATGTTGGCAGATTTGATTATGCTATACGCACATTTTTTAGAAGTTTTCCTGCAATTATGGTGGTGCATGTATACGTTGGCAGGATTATATGTGCATATCTTTAGCAACTTTTGTTGCAGTGGTGTTTTTCAGGAACTGATGTATATGGAAGGGGGTGAGGTGATGCTGGCACTGGGAATTGACCCGGGAACGGCGATTTGCGGCTACGGCTTTGTGGAGAGCCGGGGCAGCAGGCTGGTTGCCCATGAGTATGGGGCGATTACCACCAGCCCCAAGGCTCCCATGCAGGAGCGGCTGATGAAGATTTATGATGGGCTGGATGGGCTGATCAAGATGTATCAGCCTGATGCTATGGGGGTGGAGCAGCTTTTTTTCAACCGCAATGTGGATACCGCCATCCCCGTGGGGCAGGCAAGGGGCGTGATTTTGCTGGCGGCGGCAAAGAACAACCTGCGGCTTCTGGAGAGAACTCCCCTGCAGGTGAAGCAGTCCGTCACAGGCTACGGCAAGGCTACCAAGGAGCAGGTCATCTACATGGTGACGAAGCTTTTGAATTTACCTAAGCCCCCAAAGCCTGATGATGTGGCAGATGCGCTGGCGGTGGCTATTTGTACATCCCACATGATGAACAGCTTTACATTCCGCAACAATCTCTGATTGTATTCATGTATAC